>CAZWMF010000188.1:0-7548 GCA_964634535.1 uncultured Opitutaceae bacterium
GATCTTCCTGCAGAACCTGATGGGGTACACTCCCGTGCAGGCCGGCCTGTGGATGTTGCCCAACGCCCTGTCGGTCGGCCTCACGATGCCGCTGGCCGGACGCTTGGCCGACCGCTACAGCCCGTTGATCCTGACGACGGTGGGCTGCCTGATGGTTGGCAGTTCACTGATTTTATTTGGCCGGCTCGACCCCATGTCCGCCTGGCCCATGCTCGTTCTGCCGCAATTGGGACGCGGGGCGGGACTGGCCCTGATGATGGCCCCGTTGATGGCGGCCGCGCTCAATGCCGTGCCGCCCCGTGAATTGCCCATGGCCAGTAGTTTCCTCAACGTCTTTCAGAACGTCGGCGGCTCGCTGGGCATCGCCCTCCTGAACACCTATGTCACCAATGCGATCCACCGCCATGCGGTCCGCCTGGGCGAGGCGTTCCCGGTGGCTTCGCCGCGCTTCGACGTCCGCCTGGGTCTCCGGGCGACCGGCCTGATTTTCCATCACGAGGCCGGCCTGGTGGCCAATCCCCAGAACAAGGTGGTCTTTGCGGCGAGCGAGGCCATTGGCCGGCGCGCCCAGGTGCTGGGCTTTGAAAATGGCTTTGTCCTGGCCGGGGCGATCTTGCTCGCCGGCATCCCGTTGTGTCTCTTGCTCAAACCGGCCGCCCACCACCTCCCCGCCGTGGAGGCGGCCGAAGGGGCGCTCGAGGCCGAATTCGTGGCCGAGTGACGTAACCGGCTAGTGGGCCGAGCGCAGGTCGAGGTCGACCACCAGGTCGGCCGCGATCTTTTCCAGGCCCGCGCGGATCGCGCCCAGGCTGGTCGACGGCGGCACGAGCACGGTGGCGCGGGCCCGGAAGAGTTCGCCGCCGCCCATCGGGGCGCTCACCCGTTCGGACGACAGTTCCTCCACGTTGACGCCGTGGGCGGCGAGGACGCTCGACACGCTGCGCAGGATGCCGGGCCGGTCCTGTCCGACCAATTCCAGGGTCGCCACCAGGCCGCGGGCCATGGGCGCCGTGCCCTCTTCGGTATGAATGATCACCTGGAGGCCGCTGGCCGCCAGCCCGCGCAGCGCCTGGGCGAGCTCGTCGGCGCGCGGCATCGGCACTTCGACCCGGAGAATGCCAGCAAACTGCCCGCCCAGGTGGCACATCCGACTTTCCAGCCAATTGCCGCCATGGTCGGCGACACAGGCCGCCGCCGTCTGCACCAAGCCGGGCCGATCGGCGCCGATAACCGTCATCACAATGGTAGCAAGCATCGCCCGGCAAGGTGAGGGCCCGTCCGCCCGACGTCAAACCATTGGGATAGGGGGCGGTTGCGTTCGTCCGGGGTCGGAAGGGGGGCGCCCGCGCGGGCCCGCCCGCCGATTCGCGCTCGCGCGCTCGGGCGACGGGTCATTCAGTCCCAACCCGGTCGGCGACATTGAAGCCTTCGATCACCACGTCCGGACGTTCGCCCCGCGCGTCGGCCTGGGCCACCTCGATGTGGATCCGGCGCGACTCACCGGGCAGCAAGGTGAAGTAATTGTCGTCGTACAGGGCGGGCAGGATGCGGTCGCCGCTCGGCGAACGCACCGCTTTAAGCCGAATCAGGAGCGCAGGGGTCGTCGCCGGATTTTCCACGTCGGTTTGCAGGGTCCAGCGCTCGCCCTGGCGGGCCCCGGTGGTGCGGTAGCGGAGCGCCACTTTCGGCAGGGTCCGGATCGCCCGAAAATCGAAAGCGGGATAGTCGGGGATATGGAACCGGCCGTAGGAAATTCCCGGGACTACGTAGGTGGCGAGACTGCGCATGTAGGTGTTCTGCGAAACCGTCCGCCCGTCTTGGGCGAGGATCAAGCGCACGAAGTGGATCGGCGACAGGCCAGTGGCCGGAAGCCCGAGCGCAAAGGGCGACTGCACGCTGTCCTCGGCGCTGTCGACCGGGGCGGACTTTTCCCAGACCACGGTCCCGTCCGCGTTCACCAGGCGAGCGGTCGCCGTCAGGTTCCCGCGGTGGCCGGCGCTATAGTTGACGACTTCGACCTGGCCGCTCACGGGATTCCATTGAATGTGGAGGGGCTCGCAGCCCTTTTTCGCGCCGAAATAACCGGCCGTCGGTTCGAGGTAGTAATCGTAGGTCTGCCACACGAAGGACGGCCAGCACGGGTGGCTCATCCAAAGGAGGACGCCCATCCGGTGCTGGCTCTGGGCCTCGAATATCGCGCGATGGGCGTCGTAATCGGCGAACTGCGCCAGTTCCGTCCAGTCGATCGCATTGTCAGCGTCGCCGTAGGCGAGGGCGATCGTGTGGCGAAACGCCGCGCCGCCCTGGGCCCCATTGGCGGTGAAGTCGTGCAGGCCCCACACTTGGCCCGGCGGCCATTGATCGGCCGTCGGCATCATCAGGCGAAGACTGTCCCGGCTCACGATGTTCGGCAGGCCGAGCTCGCTGTGCAGCTTTGGCGTCGCCCGCTGGCCGAAATAGAACGCGGTCGGCATGAGCCGATACGGGCCGCCTCCGCTGACCAGCCCGGCCGCGGAATTTGGGATATAGCGGATGCCGGGGTGCTGGGTGGCCACGAGTGCGGCCAGTCCCGCGTCGATCGCCGGGGGCGGGTTGCCTTCGTTGCGGCCGCAGTAAAGCCCGATGGCCGGGTGGTTGCGGATGCGGTCGACGAAGTCGGCGGCGTTGCGCAGGAACATGCCCTTGTCGGCCGGATTGGGGCCGTCGAGCGGGTTGGCCAGCCAAAAATCCTGCCAGATCACCACGCCGTACCGATCGCACGCGTCGAAGAAGGCGTCGTCGCCGACCTGGCCCACCCAATTGCGGATCATGGTGAAACCCAAGTCGCGGTGATACCGCACCGCGGCGTCGTATTCCCGGTCGCGGTAGAGCAGGTTCGATTCGGCAAAGCCCCAATTGCCGCCGCGCCCGATGAACCGGCGGCCGTTGATGAAGAGCTTCAAGGCGCCTTGGTCCTCGGCGTAGGTGAACTGCCGCACCCCCGCGCGAAACGCCGTCGCGTCCGAGCGCTCGCCCGCCGCCGTGGTGAAATCCAGGGCAACGTCGTAGAGATTGGGTTCGCCGTAGCCCACCGGCCACCAGAGCCGGGGCTCGTGCAGCCGCAGAGCGCCGACGGTGGACGGATCGAACCGCACGACCACCGAGGTCTCGGCCGGCACGTCGACCGCGCGGGAAAAGGCGAATTCGCCGAAGCGGCCGTGCAGGACGCCGGCCACGGGCTGATCGGAGGTGTTGCGCAACGTGGCGGCCAGGCTCACATCCGCCGTGTGGGTATCGGGCAGCGGCAGCGTGGTGAGAACTTGCGGGTGTTCGAGCAGCACCGGCCCCGTGGAGGTCACCGTGACCTTCGACCAGATGCCGATGTCGCGGCCCCGGATACTGGGAATCCAGTCCCAGCCGGCGGTGGCGTGGAAACTCGGGTTGTCGATGCCCAGGGCCCCGCCATTGCTGCCCGATTCCGCGGCGGTCTTTTCCCGCACCGTGCCGGGCGTGTCGGGCGCGTGAATGCGCACGGCCAGGGCGTTGCGGCCGTCCGGGCGGAGGAGGGCGGTCACGTCGAAATGGGCGCGCAGAAACGTGCCGTCGATCCGACCCAGATGGGCGCCGTTGAAATACACGTCGGCCTTCCAACTAATCCCGTCGAAATTGAGCCAGACCGTTCGACCGGGCGCGGCCGCGAAGTCAAACTCGTCCCGATACCAGAAATCCGCGCAAAAGAAGGCGTCCGATATTTGGAGCTGGTTGTCGCCGTAGTTGGGATCGGGCAGCGCACCGGCGTTCCAATAACTCACCAGGGCCGTGCCCGGCACGGTCGCCGGCAGCCAGTCCCGGCAATCGACTCCGGGCTGGGCCAGCGCCTCGCCGGAAAGCGGGACCGACGAAGCGCGTTGGATGCGCCAGGCCCCGCGGGTGAGCGGCAGGCTTCCTCCCGTTCGCCGCGCGGGCGCCGGCTGGGCCACGGGCACCGGGCCGCCGCGACCAAAGACTTGGAATTCGCTCAGGATATAGCCGTCGGCCGTCGCTGCGCGACTCAGGTTCAACCGCACGTACCGGGCCGATTGCCGTCCCGGCAGGGGATAGTCGTCGCCGGCGGCCGACAGGGGCACGATGATCCGCCAGTTCGTCCCGTCGTCGGAGGCTTCGATCGCGCCCGCCGCGGCCCGGCGAATCCACGCCAGGGCGACTCGGTCGACCGTGCAGATCGCGCCCAGGTCGACCTGGATCCACTCGGCACCGCCGCCCGCGCTTTTCCAGGCGCTCGTAAAGTCGTGCGGTCCTCCCAGATTCACGCGGCGGCCCTGCGCGAATGTGTCAAAGGAGGCGACGCGCCAGGCGGTGACCGCCGGGGCCTCCAGGTGAATCCGGTAATATCGGGCGGCGCCGGCCGCCGCCACGGCAAAGGTGGTTTTGACGATTTTTGGCCGGCCGAAGCCGGCTCCCGCCAGAATTTCGGTGGCGCCGGTTCGACCGAGTTCCCGCCAGGTCTGTCCGTCGTCGGAGGCCTGGACCACACAGGTCCAGGCCTGGGGCGTGCGGTCTTCGGTTCGCGGGGCTGCGAGAACCTCGAAGCGATCGACGGCGGGCGCATCGTAGCGGCCGGCCTGTTCGACCTGCACCCAACCGCCCGCGCCCGGAATTTCGACACTGGTGCTCGCGTAGCCGTCGACCAGGTTTTCGCGCTCGGAGCGCGGCAGGATGCCGCGGGCGCTGGTCGAACTGACGAGCCAGCTCGGCAGGCGGGACTCGACGATCCCGTCGGTGACGAGCTGGGCCGTGAGGTTAAAGTCGTAGTTGCTCGACGCCGTTGCCGGCCGATGCAAGGCGAGGTTGCGATACGTCGCCGGGTCCGGCACCAGCGTCGGTCCGTCGAAAGCGGCCGGATCGCCCGGGTAGACGCCGATTCCGCGGGTGTCGGCTCCGGCTGCGCGGACTCCGCCCAGGCCGATGAGGATCGCGCAAGCCGCTTGGACGAACCGGGCCTTGGACCAGGCTCGCAGGGCGTTCGGTGTTCGACCGGGAGTCCGGTCGAAATTAGCGATGCGGCGACGGCCGAGGGGCAACGGGAACCGGGGAGAGCGCATAGGGGAAAAATCGGGAGGATCGGCGAGGGGGGGGACTGCCCTCATCTGGACAGAGTGCCTGGCGTTTAAAAGCATCTTTTGACGGCGTCGGGCTGCGTCGGCCCCGAAGGGGAGGCTTGGTGGGTCTGATGATCACGTTCGGGCAATCGGGCATACCCAATTGCGTCGCGGCAATCCGTGTCGGCCACGGCGGGAGGGGTCTTTGGCATGGTGCTCCTGATCGCCGAGATTTCGGGTGACATCGGCGTCCGCAAGGTGCTCAAGATAGCGCCCTTCGACATCTTCCGCGGCTAGCCCACGTTTCCCGGGAACCAGGCCGGTCGGGTTACACCCCATGGTTCGCACGGCTCCTCGAACCTATCCTGATGTCGTCAACGTCCTGTGAAGAACAATCAACCCTGAACCCTGGAGACTCATACCATGCTGCGCTGGGCCCTCATCTTTCTCGTCGTGGCGCTGATCGCCGCCGTGTTCGGATTCACCGGCATTGCCGGCGCCGCCACGGAAATCGCCCGAGTTCTTTTCTTTGTGTTTCTCGTCCTGCTCGTCGTTTCGGCGCTGATCCATTTCCTGAGCGGAACCGGGGGACCCTAACCCGCCTGCGGACAATCTTTAAGTTCATGAAAATATTACACGTCTGTTTTTTTGTTTCCTGTGCCACGAGCCTGGCCGCTCTTCTTTCCAGCGGCTGTTCCAAACCGGGCCCGGTCGGCGCCGCCGTCGATCAGACCGGGGCCGACGTCAAGCAATTGGCCGCCGACACCGGCGCCGTCGCCGCGGATTCCTGGGACGGCATCAAAAGTTTTACCTATGAGCAGCGCGTCGATTTTTCCGCCCACATGGACCGGCTGACGGCCAATCTGGACGGCAAGGCCGACGCGTTCCGCGCCAAGGTGGCCGGCGCTTCCGATTCGGCGGCGCAAGACCGGGCGAGCGCCGGACGGGAATACGACGCCGCGCGCGCCGAGTTGAAGTCGAATCTCGACGAACTGGGCCGGGCCAGTTCCGACACCTGGGCGGATGCGAAGGCCAAGGTCGCCCAATCCTGGAAGCGCGTGCGCGCCGCCTACGACAAGCTCGCGGCCGGCACCGTTTCCTGATTGTGCCGCGGCATGCGGTGGGAAAGTCGATCTCCGCAATCTCCGGTCGGCTATCGCGACTAGGCAGGCGGCGAAATTCCTCGCCCGCGCGGATGAAGCCACGGCCGCCGGAGGACTCGCCGTTCACTCCGCGCGCAGGAGATTGAGCGGATCGACTTTAGTGGCGCATCGCGCGGGCCACATACCGCCTGCCACGGCTGAGGCGATGCCGGCCGCCCCGGCAAACGAGAGAGCGATCCAGTCGGTGTGCAGGCCGGTCATCATCCACGCTCCGAGCCATTGCGGCACCAAGGCGGCGAAGATCAGGCCGAGCGTCGCGCCCGCGGTGCCCAGCAGCAGCGCTTCGCGCACAATTCCGCGCCACACGCGCCTCGGCGCGGCGCCGATCGCCAGCCGTACGGCAAGGTCGCGCGATCGGCTCGCCACGAGATAACCGAGCGCGCCGAAGACGCCAATTCCGGCCAGCAACGTGGCGAGTGCGCCGAACCCAGTGGTCAGCCGCACTGCGGCGCGGTCGTTGCTCGTCCATTGCGCGACCCGCTCTTCGATTTAGCCTGCTTGTTGAGCTTGATTTGGGGTTCCGTTGTCTTGCATAAGCAAACACCTTAGCCAATTGCAGCCGCCACGTTTACAGTCAGGCGCGTGGCTGGGAAACCATCTACTGCTGGCACTTCGCCTGGACTCGCAGCTTCGGCGGCGTTTACGGCCAAAAGAACGGCAACCGTGGCCAGCTTTTCAGAGCACCTCGACCAACCGGCTGCCCTGACTGACGAGCTGCACGATCCCGGCAAGCCGCGGTTCCAGCCAGGCCCGCAAGGCCCGGTTGGAGGTGTTGCCCACGCGCAGCCACACGATCACCGGCCCGGCTGCCGCGCGCTGGGAGCGCACGGCAAAGTCCTCGTCCTTGGTGATGATCGCCGCATCCATTTGCAGCGCGCGGTCCCAGATCAAGCCGTCGTCGGCTTCGCGCAAGCCCACCTCGCGCACGGCCTGCGCCTCGTGGCCCTGCTCCCGCAACCACACCGCCAGGGCGGGCGGCAACGGCGCATCGACCAAAAACTTCACTTGGCCAGGGACAGGACGGCGTGATCAACCTGGGTCGCGGCGTATTCCAGGCAGGCCCGGATGTCGTCGGCTTCCAGGTCCGGATAATCCTCCAGGATTGTCCGCTCGGATTCCCCGGCCGCCAGCATGTCGAGCACGTCCTTCACGCGGATGCGCATGCCACGGATGCACGGCCGACCGCCGCACTGGTTCGGGTTGAAGGTGATGCGCTGCATCTGGCTCATGCCTCTACGCTACCTGTGGCCTCCTCCGCTGCAAGCTCGGCTTCCTCATCGGCCAGCTCCGCGGCGAGTTCGGCGTTG
>CAZWMF010000189.1:0-7514 GCA_964634535.1 uncultured Opitutaceae bacterium
CCGCCTCGGTTGCGACGAATCTGGGAGCGGTCATCAACGGGAGCGGCACGGGCGGGGTCCTGGCGGGCTATCTTTCGGGCGTTGGCGCGGGTTTTGTGGTGGATTTTACCCTCAATCAAGGCGAATTCACCGCGGTCACGACGTCGCTGGTCGGAGGCGGAGCGCCCGGTCAAACCCTGACGTTCACCGGTTCGCTCGCCGCCGGAGTTTTGAGCGGAACGATCGAGGAACTCGGCCTGACTTTTTCAGCGAGCGCCGATCCCGGCAGCGGCCCGTCGGCGGCCGACGCCGGCCTCTACCAAGCGGCCGGGACGGCCGGGGGAACGTCGTTTCTGGTCGTCGGCACGCAGGGCGATGTTTTTGGTCTGGCGGTGATGCCGGCCGGCGTGGGCGCCGGCGCCGGCGCGATCACCGCGAACAACGCGTTCACGCTCACGACGACACTGGGTGCGGCGGCGACCCTCGCCGGGTCGATCGATCCGAACTCGACGGCGATCACTGGAACGATCACGCCGGTCGGGGGAAGCGCGGCGAATTTCGCCGGCGAGGCCAGTCAGAATTCGCCGGCGATCGTGCCGCTCACTCAAACGGTCGCCGCCGGCGCGAGCCCTTCGCTGAGCGTGTCGGCCCTCGGCCAGATCCAATGGCAATTCGACGGAGCCAACCTGCCCGGCGCCACGAACCCGACGCTGACTTTGCCCAATATCGGCACCGATCAGGCGGGCACGTACACGGCGGTGGTCGTGGGTACGGACGGCACGCAATCGAGCGGTTCGGCCAGCGTGGAGGTGACCACCTCCTCCCATCTGGTCAATCTCTCGTCCCGATCTTTTGTCGGCCTGGGCAGCCAGGCGCTGGTGGCGGGTTTCGTGGTCTCCGGGCCGGATGCCAAGCAGATCTTGATTCGCGGCGTCGGGCCAACTCTGGCGACATTTTCGGTTGGCGGCGCCTTGGCCGATCCCCTCCTGACTTTGTTCGACAATACCTCCACGGTCATTGCGACGAACGCGGGCTGGAGTAGTCCGCCGGTAATCGGTTCTTCGGCTTCCGGTGCCGGCGTCCAGCCAGCCACCTCCCAAATCTTCAATCAGGTCTACGCCTTTGGCCTGCCGGCGGGCTCCGCCGACACCGCGATGGTCGCGACCTTGCCCGCCGCCGGCTACACGGCGCAGGTGTCCGGAGCCAATGGAACGACCGGTATCGCCTTGGTGGAATTGTACGATGCCGATGTCGGCATGCCCGTCGCGCATCTGGTCAATCTCTCCGCCCGGGCGTTTGTGAATACGGGTTCGGGCGTTTTGGTCGCCGGCTTCGTCATCTCCGGGACGAGTTCGGAGACGATCCTGGTTCGCGGTATCGGACCGGCGTTGGCCGCGTTCGGCGTCACCGGGGCCTTAGGGGCGCCGCAACTCGCGGTCTTCGATGCCGCCGGGGAGGCGATCGCCACGAATACCGGGTGGGGGACGGCTCCGGTGCCGGGTGCGTCCGCGACGCCCGCTGGCATTCAGGCGGCCACGGCGCCGATCATGGGCAGCGTCTATGCGTTCCCGCTGGCGGCGGGTTCGGCCGATTGCGCGATGGTGGTCACCCTGCCGCCCGGGTCCTACACCGCCGAGGTGAGCGGGCTGGGCGGAACGACGGGCATCGGTTTGATCGAAGTCTACGACCTACCTTAGCGTCTGACGGCCAAGATTCGGCATCTTGGGTCCGCCGTCACGGGTTGACGAAGTGAGCCGGTCAGACGGCGGGAACGCGTTTTTTCCAATACGCGCAAGGCCATGGACAGGGGACGGCGCCGTCAACGGTTGCGAGCGACGGCATCGCTCGAAGCGCCGAGCAGAAGAGACCGAGGGCGACTGCGGTGGGCTTTCCAGCCCATCGAAACGAGCTCGGGGCCCTTTATGCCCGCGCGGTTCGGGCGAGATTTGGCCGATTTTCATGAAATTTCCGGGTTAACCTACCCCCGCCCGCAACGACTCCGGAGAATCGGGCGCGCGCTCACTGTCGAAAACGCATTCTGCCTCCCTGCGCGCAACAATGCCACAAAGCCCGGTCGGCTCCACCCATTCTTGGCGCGGGCACGAGGCACGGCTCTTACCAGCCTCGGGACGACGGCCGACGCGGGCGACTATTTGCTCGAAGGGTCGGTCGACCCGGCTATGGTCGTCACTCCGCACCCATCGGCGCCCGGGTTCTAAGGAAGACCTGGGCGGCCCGCCTCGGGCGACCATCCGGGCGGATATTTCAATCACACCAGGAAGATCAACCCCATGCGTATTAACTCCACATTGTGTTTCCTATGGGCCGGCGTTGGCCTCGGGCTCTTTCCCGGGACGGGAAGCCGGGCGGCGGAGGCGCTCGACGATCCTTGCGCGGAGGTCGATCCATTCATCGGCGCCGAGGGCGGTGGCAATGTCGTCCCTGGGGCGAGTCTCCCGTTCGGGATGGTGAAGCTGAGTCCGGACTGCGATCTCGAGAATTCCAACTCGGGCTATGTCGCCGGGCGCCCGATTCTGGGCTTCAGCCACACGCATGTCAGCGGAACCGGCGGCGGGCCGAAGTACGGCAACATTCTCGTGATGGCGACGACGGGCGCGGTCGATCCGGCCGATTATGCGTCGACGGCCGCCGGCGCGAGCGCCGCCCCGGGCTATTTCGGGGTCACGCTGACCCGCTTCGGCATCAAGGCCGAATTGGCGGCCACCCGGCGCACGGGTCTCCACCGCTACACGTTCCCCGCTACCGATCGGGCCAATCTCCTGATCGACGCCGGGAGTTTCCTGGGTCGGACCTACGGCTATCTCAGCGAACGCCAGAACCTGGTCGGTTCGGAAGTGCGCATCGTCAACGCCACCACGATCGAAGGCTATAGCCGCGTGCGCGGGGGCTGGAACGAGGGCGACGCCTACACCGTGTATTTTTACGCGGTGTGCGACACGCCGGCGATCACCTTCGGCACGTGGAAAAGCGGGCACCTCGCCGCCGGGGGGCGCGGCGAGTTCGATTCCGGGGAACCCACCGGGGCCTTCCTCACGTTCGATACCCGCGCGCGGCGGACCGTGCAAATGAAGGTCGGCATTTCGTACCTGGGTTGCGAGACGGCGCGGCACAATCTCGACGTGGAAAATCCCGGCTGGGATTTCGATGGCGTGCGCCAGTCCGCAACCGCGGTCTGGCGCCAGGCCCTGGGATCGATTCGCATCGAAGGCGGCGCTGCGGCGCTCCGCCGCATGTTTTACACCGCGCTCTACCACACGCTGCTCACGCCGACGGACAAGACCGGCGAGAATTCGCGGTGGACGTCCGGAGCGCCGTATTTCGACGACTTCTACGCGATCTGGGACACCTTCCGCACGAACCAACCGCTCCTGACGCTCATTCAAGAGTCGACCCAGGTGCGCGTCGTCCAGTCGCTCTTGGACATCGCCGAGCACGATGGTTTTCTGCCCGACGCCCGCAGCGGCGACTGCAATGGCCGTACGCAGGGCGGCAGCGACGCCGATGTGGTCATCGCCGATGCCTGCGCGAAGGCCCTGCCCGGCATCGATGCCGCGCGCGCCCTGCGCGCCATCCGCCGCGATGCCGAGGTCGCCCCGGGCGGCGACGAGCGCAAGGAGGGCCGGGGCGGCCTGGCCGATTACCGGAAGCTGGGCTACGTGTCCACGACCTACGAGCGTTCGGGCAATCGCACGCTCGAATACGCCTACGACGACTGGGCCATCGCTCAAGTGGCAATCCAGGTGGGAGACGCGGCGCTCGCCCGGCAATACCTCAAGCAATCGGGCAATTGGCGAAACCTCTGGCGGCCGCTCACCGATCACGGCGCCACCGGATTCATCATGCCGCGGCGGGCCGACGGAACCTGGGTGGACCAGGTTACGATGGACGACGGCCACGGTCCAAAGACCGTGCCGTTCACGCCTCTGTTGGCGGGCAGCTGGAACGACGTGTTCTATGAAAGCCATTCTTGGGAGTATTCGTTCTATGTGCCGCAGGATGTGCGGGGGCTGATCGAGGCCTGTGGCGGGCGCGAGGCCTTTGTGGCCCGCCTCGACACGTTTTTCCGCGAAGGATTCTTTCATCCGGACAACGAACCGGGCTTCCTGACCCCGTTGCTCTACGACTACGCCGGACGACCGGACAAGACCGCCGCGGCGGTCGCCCGCCTGCGCACCGAGCAATATCGCGACGCGCCCGACGGGCTGCCGGGCAACGACGACTCGGGCGCGATGTCGTCGGTTTTCGTTTTCCACTGCCTCGGATTTTTCCCGATGGCCGGGCAGGATGTCTACGTCATCGGCACGCCGGTTTTTGCCCGGGCGGAGGTGCGTATGGAAAACGGCAACGCGGTGGTCGTGCTGGCCCCCGGCGTCAGCCGCGAGAACATCTACATTCAATCGGCCAAATTGAACGGGCGGCCGCTCGATCGGGCCTGGTTCCGGCACGGGGAGATTCGTCCGGGCGCGACGTTCGAATTCGAGATGGGACCCAAACCGTCCGCTTGGGGCGCGGCCAACCCTCCGCCGTCCGCGTCGGATGCCGCGCCGTCCTCTGGCCCGCACCCGGCCGGTTGAGGCGGCGCGGGTTGGCACGTTTCTCTGGACCCTTTCCCCATGCTCGCCCTCTTCCTGGCGTTCACCCCGGCACCGGTCGATTTCGCCCAGGTATCGACCTACATTCAGTCGCACTGGGACGCCTCGGTGCGCCGCGATGTGCACGAGAGTTACATCACCGCCACGCCGATCCCCTACACCGTGCCGAGTCCGGAGGGCAATTTTAAGGCCCTGTTTTACTGGGACACGTATTTCACGAATCTCGGCCTTTTGCGCTCCGGCCGCCTCGACCTCGCCCAGTCGAACTGTGATGCGCTGTTCTGGTGGGTCGACCGCCTGGGCTATGTGCCCAACAGCTCGTTCGTCGGCGACGACAACCGCTCGCAGCCGCCGGTATTGGCCGCCATGGCGCGCGATGTGTTCGCCGCCAGCGGCGACGTGGCCTGGCTGCGAACGGCCGTGCCGCGCTTGGAACGGGAATACGATTTCTGGATCGGCCGGCGGACGTTCCCGGGCGGCCTGGCGCATTTCGGCAATCAGGCGAGCGCGGCTTACCTGATAAAGTTCTACGATGGGACGCTCCACGACCGCTTGGGCGTGGATTTGGCGGTGTCCCGCGCGGAGAAACTCGCGGTCGCCGGCAACTTCCTGGCCGAGGCGGAGTCCGGGGCGGACTTTACGCCGGTTTACGGGCACCACGCGCTCGCTTATGCCGACGTCAAGCTCAACACGCTCCTCTGGGTGGCCGAAACCGATCTGGCCGAGTTCGCGCGCCGGCTCGGTTCCGGCGCGGATTGCGAGGCGCAATGGCAACGGCGGGCCGACGTCCGGGCCCAGGCCATTCGCTCGGAGCTTTGGGACGAGCCGAGCGGGCTTTTCCGGTCGCGCAACCCGGTCGCCCGGACGTTCGCACCGGTCGCCTCGCTCGACACGTTTTATCCGTTGTGGGCCGGTCTGGCTACGCCGGCCCAGGCCCGGCGCGTACGCGCCAACCTGCCGCGCTTCGAGCGCGCGTTTGGCCTGGCCCAAACCGAACCCTATGGGAGCGGCACTTACCAATGGGGGTATCCCAACGGTTGGCCGCCCGCCCAGTGGATCGCCGCCCGGGGGCTCGAGCATTACGGCTTCGCGACCGACGCGCGGCGCGTGGCGCTCAAGTATTGCGAGGCACAGCGGACCATGTTCGCCGCTTCCGGCCACCTTTGGGAAAAATACGATGTGACCACGGGGAAGCCGGGGCGCGCCGAATATGCGGCCGATCCCATGCTGGGATGGACCGCCGGAGTGTTTCTGGCGTTGCGGGATCTGCTCGGCCCCGAGCCGCGGACCGCACCGGCCGGATCAGCGGTTAGCCGGTGATCAGCTTGAGCGCGATCTGGGAGGACTGGTTGGCCTGGGTGAGCATGGACGCTCCGGCTTGCACGAGCACGTTCCACTTGGCCAGGTTGGTCGTTTCCGCGGCGACATCGACATCCGTTATATTGCTGATGGCGGAGCGAAGGTTGGTCTGGTTGGTGGTCAGAAGCGTCGAGGCGAAATTGAGCCGGCTTTGCTCGGCGCCGTTATTGGCGCGCATGGTGGCCACATCCTGGATCGCTCCGGTGATGGTCGAGATCGAAAGGCCGCCTAGGCTGGAGGCGGCGGCGATTGAGGCCATGTTACTCTGAGCCGAGCCGCTGGCCGGGTTGGCGGTTCCGCCCGTGCTCGCGATCGAAAAGTCTTGAATTTGGGCGGTGCCGCCACCGGCCCACTCGAACATATGAAAGGGTTCGGACGCACTGCTCCAATTCGAGGCGGTCAGCGCCGCGGTGTTGGAGCCGTCCAGATAGATGCTCGCGTTTCCCGAGGCGTCCACGTCCAGCTTTACACTATGGAATGTATTGGCGGTGAGTCCGTTCGAACCTTGGGTCAGAACCAGGGAAGGGTCGGTGTTGTTTAGATACAAATTCGCGCCCGCGCTCAAACTGACCTGCATGTTGACCTCGTATGGGCCGGTGAAATCCGTCTTGGTGTTAACCTCCGTGCCCATTCCGCTCAATGTCAGGACATTTCCGGAAACGGTGGGCGACCCGCCGAAAACATCCCAATTGTTGAGATTGGAAAAGTTGTCGCTGAAGAATCCGCCAATCGACCCGGTGCCGGTCCCAAGAAGATTCTGTTGGGCGATCGTGATGGCGGACGCCGATCCGAGGTCGTCGGTCGTGGCGACCGATAGGCTGCCGGTCCCGAAGAGGCTGACCCCATTGAAGGATTGATTCCCGAGCGTGGTGAGCTCCGCGCGGAGTTGGGAGAACTCGTCGTCGTAATTTGCCAGGTCTGACGAGTTTTTGGTGGGATCCTGATAAAGCGTTTCGAGTTGGGACATCCGGTCGAGAATCGACCCGGCGACCTGCAGGGCGCCGTCCTGGGTCTGGGCATAGGAACTCGCATCGCCGATGTTGGTTTGCAAGTCGCCTTCCCGATTGGCCGTGGCGGACAGCTTCATGGAGACTGCCAGTCCGCCCGCATCGTCGGCGGGATTGACGATCTTCGTGCCGCTCGAGAGCCGGTTCAGGCTCTTCTGCAGCATGGAAGTCGAATAGGACAGATTGTTGGCGGCAACGGCCGCCGATTCGTTGGTGTTGATGACAACCGACATGACAATTCCTGGGGATGGGTGTCACAAGTCCCAACCTCCGTGTTGGCCTCGTGGCGAGGTTTGAGTGGGATATTTCCACTCGCTGGCCGCCGTCCTGGCGTAAGACTACCAATCGGTTCGGATACCGAGGATTCAATGGCCGAGGCGCGCAAAACAGCGGCCATGATGATCCGGATCACATCTTCCACTGATGCGCGGAGGTCGCAAAATCAGGCTCAAGCTGCACTTGACGCGAGATTGAGAGCCACCCCGCGAGGTTATGTTCGCAAACCTGGTTTGGCCGATGTCGGAGCCGCAGCCGACCGAGCGCAAGGCGGCCGCGC
>CAZWMF010000190.1:0-7422 GCA_964634535.1 uncultured Opitutaceae bacterium
CACCGGCAAAGTAATCCATCGCGAGAGGTTCGTCGCCGCCCATCCCGGCCGTTCTGGTTCTGCCTCGCCTATCTCTTCCTTCACGTCTTTTTCCACGAGTTGGCGGCGTGGTTTGAGGTGGCGGGCGGAATATCCATTTGGTACCCCCCGTGCGGCCTGGCCCTGTCCCTGATGGTGCTCTTGGGGCCGCGGTATGCGCCCGTCGTGCTGGCTGCCAACATCGCAACCGCCGTACCGCTGGACGGATCCCATGGCTGGTGGATTCCCTGGCTGTTTCCGACCTTGATCACGGTCAATTACGCCGTGACCGCGGGACTCGTGCGGCGCGTATTGGGATCGCAATTGCTGCCCGGCGGCGTCCGGGGCACCGTGGTGTTTTGGCTGACGGTGCTCGGCGCCCCCGCGGTCATCGCATTTGTAGGCTCGGCGGCCGCCCTGCTCGTCGACCCGCGTTCGGCGCCGTTATTTCTTCCCACCGTTTTCCACTGGTGGATCGGCGACGCAAGCGGCCTGCTCACGGTCGTGCCGATCACGATGGTCTTTGCCGCGCCTTGGCTCGGCGCCCCGCGACTGCCCGCCATGGCCGGCGACCGCGGGCTCCTGGCAATCGTGCTGCTGCTTTGCCGGGTGGGCGCCCTCGCCTTCAGCATCACCCTCGTGTTTGCGCTCCAGCCACTGCGCACGCACGACGCCTTCTATGTCTGTTTTCTGCCGCTCATTTGGATTTGCGTGGCCGACGGGCTGCCGGGCGCCACGCTGGCCACCCTCGCGATCACCCTCGGCGGATTGATCGGCCTGCGCGTCACGAGCAGCACCGTGGAATTTGCCAATGTATTTCTGCTATTCGAATTGGCGGTGGCGGCGGTTGGGCTGGGCCTCGGCACTTCAGCCAGCCGCCGGCGGGAAGCGGAGGGCAAACTGGCCGCGAGCCAAGCCCGCCTGGATCGAGTCATCGCCGGCGCCCAACTCGGCGTCTGGGACTGGAATGTGCCCGGCCGGCGAATCGACGCCAACAACCGCACGGTCGAGATGCTGGGCTACCGGCTGGAGGAGCTGACCCCGTTGTACGAACATTGGCCGCGGCTCATCCACCCCGGCGACGACGCGCGGGTTCGCCAGAACTTGGAGGAGCACTTCGCCAACCGCACGCCGCTCTACGAGGCCGAATACCGCGTGCGGGCGAGGGATAATCGCTGGAAGTGGATCCACTCCCGCGGATCCGTCATCCAGCGGGACGGCCAGCAGAAGCCGCTGCAAGTTTCGGGCACGCATATCGATGTGACCGATCGCAAGCGCGCCGAGGGCGAGGTGCGCCGCCTGTTGAAAATCATCGAGGCCACGCCCGACTTCATTCTGACGACCGATGAAGAAGGCCGATTGATCTACGCCAATACCGCATTTCGGACTCTGATCGGCCACCCCGTCGATCAGGCTTGGGACGGATTGCTGCTGCACGATTGCGTGGGCGAGGCGACCGGACGCATCCTGCGCGAGACGGTGCTGCCGGCCGCCCGGGCGGAGGGCGGTTGGCATGGCGAACTGACGCTGTCCAATCGGCTGGGCCGCGAGATTCCAACCTCCCAGGTCGTGGTGGCCTACCGCGACGAGGAAACCGAGGCCCTCACCTTGTCGTTCATCATGCGCGACATCTCCCGGCAAAAGCAGGCCGAGGCGGACAACGTGGAAAATGAACGCAAGATGCTCTGGCTGCAAAAAAGCGAGAGCCTGGGCGTGCTGGCCGGGGGCATCGCCCACGACTTCAACAACCTATTGATGGCGATCCTGGGCAACGCCAACCTGGCGCGCTACGACCAGCCGGAGAATTCGCCGGCCCACGAGGCGCTGGTCCAAATTGAACGGGCCTCGCTCCGCGCGGGCGAACTCTGCCAGCAGATGCTCGCCTACGCCGGCCGCAGCCCGCTGTCCTTCGCCGAACTCGACCTGAACCAGCTGATCACCGACGGCAACCGCCTGCTCGGCGCCTCCCTGAGCAAGAAGATCCACATCGAATTTCACGGCGATCCGGAACTGGCCGCCATCACGGCCGCGGCCGCGCAAATCCAGCAGGTCATCATGAATCTGGCGATCAACGCATCCGAGGCGATCGGCGACAAGGAGGGGTCGATCGTGATGCGCACGAGCAATTGTGAATTCAGCGCGGCCGACCTGCGCGAGGCGTACCCCGGCTTTGCCCTCGCGCCCGGCGGATTCGTCCGGTTGGAGGTCGCCGACACCGGTTGTGGCATGCCGAAGGAAATGCATGCGCGCATCTTTGAACCGTTCTTCACCACCAAGTTTTCCGGCCACGGTCTCGGCCTCGCGGCGACGCTCGGCATCATCAAGTCGCACCACGGCGCCATTCGGGTGCAAAGCGCCCCCGGGGCCGGGACGACGTTCCAGATCATTTTCCCGTCGCGCGGCATTCGCCCGACGCCGCCCACAGCGGAACTGAGCTTGCCCGCGGGCCTGGTCGGTTCGGGCATCGCGTTGGTCGTCGACGACCAATCGTTTGTGCGGGACGTGACCACGCGGTTTCTCGAGCGCATCGGCTTCACGCCCATCGTGGCGGTCGACGGGGTCGAGGGCGTGGCGGCCTTCCGGCAACACGCCGGCCAGGTCCGGCTGATCCTCCTGGATCTGGCCATGCCGCGGATGGACGGCACGGAGGCCCTGGCGGAAATCCGCCGGCTCGATCCGGCCGTGCCCATCATCCTGATGAGCGGCTTCTCCCAGAAGCTCACGATCGACAACTTCGCCGAAACCCGGCCGTCGGGCATCATCGCCAAGCCGTTCGACCTGGAGATGTTGAAGGCGCGGATCGAGGCGGTGCTGCGGACGTCGGCCCGGTAGGGATTCGCCGTCGGGCTTTGGCGTCGGCAGAGTGGCGATCCGACTTGGTAGGGTTTCACCGTATCGCCGTGCGTCGGGCATCCGGGTTAACTTATCCCCAAGGCCTCCGTTGGTCCTCGCGGCTTGGACGCCACCGCTTCGCCATGAATTTGATTTTGCGAGAGCCCTGCTCTAGGCTTCGGGATGAAGAGCCGAAGTCCTCGGCCATGAACGCCGATCGCCGGCAATGGATCGCCCGCTACGGGGTCGCCCTGCGCAGGCAGGTTGAGCGTAACGGTCCGGCCAATCAGGCAGGCGCGAAGGCATTGGGCCGTGCGGCCTTGGCCCTGGGATTCACCACGCTGGACTTGGCCGTGATTCACGAAAAGACCCTGGTTGGCCTGCCGGCCTTGTCCGATCGATCCGGCACGCGTTCGGTCGCGCTCAAACGCTCCGGGGCCTTCTTTACCCAGGCGATCATTCCTCTGGAGACCTCCCAACATCAGGATCTGGCCACCCGGGAATTGTTGCGGCAGAGCAATGCGGCGCTGCGCACACTCACCGCCGGATTGCACGAACGAAATGTCCGGCTAAAGCGCGAGGTGAACCGGCGCAAGGCCGACGAACGGGCGATTCTTCGGGCCAAGGAGAAGTATCGCGCACTCTTTCGCAAATCGCAGGTCATGCAAATGCGGCTGCGCCAGCTCACCCACCAGATCATCATGGCCCAGGAGGAGGAGCGGCGGGAGGTCAGCCGCGAACTGCACGACGAGGTCGTGCAAACGCTCGTCGGCATCAACGTCGAACTGGCGGCGCTGGGCCGGGCCGGCCCGCTGGGGCTGGACGCCCTCAAGGCGAAAATCGCCCAGACCAAGCGGCTCGTGGAGCACTCGGTCGACGTCGTGCACGCATTTGCCCGCGAATTGCGGCCGGTCGTGCTGGATGAACTCGGGTTGATCCCGGCGCTGCATGTCTACAGCAAACAGCTGGCGGAGCGCAAAAAGCTCAATATCCAGATGACGGTTTTCGGCGGAGTCGAGGCGCTGGGCGCCGACAAGCGAACCGTCCTATTCCGCGTGGCGCAGGAGGCGCTCACGAATGTCGCCCGGCATGCCCAAGCGAGCGTCGTCCGGTTGAGCATCACGGAGATCGCGGGGACCATCCGGCTCGAGGTCAGCGACAACGGCCGGTCGTTCAATGTTGAAAAAACGCTCTCGACGTCGAATCCCAAGCGCCTGGGCCTCACGGGCATGAAGGAGCGGGTCGAAATGGTCGGCGGCCGCCTGAGCATCGAATCCGGGCCGACCTCCGGCACGGTGGTGCGGGCGGAAATTCCCATCGGCGCGCGGAAATTGCGTCCCGAGGTCTCGCCCAGTGGTTCCGCCGCAGTCGCCGGGAGGAACGGGCAGGCCGAACGCCCGCCTCTGTCGGGAATCCTCGGGGTTAACCCCCGAATGGCGGCCCCGGGTCGTCGTGACCGAATCGCGGAATCGGCGCGGGCTTGACTGGGAAAATCAACGGGGACCGGCGGAACCGCAGCGGTCCGTTCACGGTCTAGATCCTATCCGCGGGTGTTCCCCGGGACTATGGGATGTTCACCCCACATCGGTGAATTTCCGGAATCGGTCCGGTAGCATTATACCCCATTCTTCCGGCGGGTTGCTTCGGATAGTCTGGTGCCGGATTTCCACCCTGGCAATCGATGCGAGCGGTCCGGCATCCCAGCGACCCGGCCCCGTCCCCTATTATGAACAAGCCCATGTCTTCGGTCTCCGGCGCCCACCTGCGCACCTACAAAACCATTTTCCAACATCCGGTCTCACATAACCTGGAGTGGCGTGCGGTGCGCGGCCTGCTGGGGGAGATCGGCGAAGTGGCGACCGAACCCAACGGCAATCTCAAGGTCACCCGCAACGGCCAATCGCTCGTCCTGCGGCCGTCGCTCACCAAGGATGTGGCCGAGACCGAAGAACTCATGGCCCTGCGGCACTTCCTGGAGCGCTCCGAGCATCCCGAATCGACCGCGCCGGCCCCGGCGACCCACTGGCTGGTGGTGATCGACCATCGGGAGGCGCGCATCTACCGCTCGATCGAACCCGGTTCGCTGCCCCAGCAGATTCGCCCGCACGTGCCGGACGAGTTCTTCCGGCATGCGCAGAATTCGAAGGGTTTCACCCGGGGCCAGGAAAAGCCCGATCCCAACAGCTTTTTCGATCCGGTCGCCGCCATGCTGAACGGGGCCGGGCAAATTCTCGTGGTCGGTCCGGGCACCGGCATGAGCAGTGAAATGACGCAATTTGTGGACTGGCTAAAAATCAAACACCCCGCAGTCGGCGCGCGCATCGTGGGCACGCTCGTCGTCGACGAGCACCACCGGACCGACGACCAGCTCCTGGCGACGGCCCGGGAATTCTTCGCCGCGCGGACCGCGGCCTGAGCGGCCGGCCGGCGGCGCGCGGCGGTCCCGTCCCATGGCGATCACCTTCCAGGACTACTACGAGACGCTGGGCGTGGCGCGCACCGCCACGGCGGATGAAATCAAGCTGGCCTTTCGCAAGCTCGCGCGGGTGTACCATCCCGACGTCGCCAAGAACAAGGTGACCGGCGAGGCGAAATTCAAGGAGATCAACGAGGCCTATGAAGTGCTCGGCGATCCGGAAAAACGCCGGCGCTACGACGAGTTGGGTGCCGATTGGCAGGCGGGCCCCGCCCCCTCCGGCCCCGCCCAGGGCGGACCGAACTTCGCCCGATCCGAGCCGGGCTTTGAATTTGGCGGCACCGGTTTCAGCGATTTCTTCGAATCGTTCTTCGGCGGCGGCCGGGAGGGCTTCGGCCAGTTCCGCGCCGCGGACGACGAACGCAACGGCGGCGAGGGCGCGTTGGCCCGCGACGGCCGCGATATCGAGGCCGACCTCCTGGTTTCCCTGGAGGAGGCGCTGCACGGATCGCGGCGGCGGGTGACCCTGCGCCGTTCCGGCGGCCCCGGTCAGGCCGAACGGTCCGATACGTACCAGGTGCGGATTCCGCCCGGCGTGCGCGAGGGCCAGCGCATCCGTCTCGCCGCTCAGGGCGGGCCGGGCGAGAATGGAGGCTCGGCCGGGGACCTGTACCTGCGGGTTCGCCTGGCCCGCCATCCCGATTTCACCGTGCAGGCGGCCAATCTCTATTGCGACCTCGACTTGGCGCCCTGGGAAGCGGTGCTCGGAGTCGAGGCGAAGATCCCCACGCTCGACGGTCCGACCACCCTGCGGGTCACCGCCGGGACGACCGCCGGCCGCCGCCTGCGACTGCGCGGACTGGGCCTGCCGCGCAAGGACCGCACGCGGGGCGACCTGTTCGCGACCGTGCGAATTCAGACGCCCGGCACCGTATCCGCGGAGGAGCGGACGCTGTGGGAGAACTTAGCCCGCATTTCCAAATTCGAACCCCGGAGCCCGCCATGATTCAAGCGATCGAAACCGAGAGATATTCCCTGACCGTGGTCGACGTGATCGAAACCGGTCCATCGACCTATTCGCCCGAGGATGCGGCCCGGTTGGCCGGCGTCCATCCCGAGATGCTCCGATACTATTGCCGGCTCGGGGCCTTTGGCGAGGCGCTTGCGCGGCCGGACGCCGACTTGGTGTTCGACGACGACACGCTGTACGAACTGCGCCGCTTCGAGCACTACCGCCGGCACCATGGCCTCGATCGCAAGACGCTTCGGCTGCTCTGCGGCCTGTGGCGCGAGGTCGACCGCTTGAAGCACGAATTGCGCTTTCTGCGCGGGCTGTGACGCCCGTGCGGTCGCCGTCGTCGTTTTCCGCGCGGATCAGGACGCGATCCGCGGGCCCGCCCGGCCGGCCCGCATCCAGGGGGAATACACCCCATACCCTTCTCGCCTCACAGGCCTATAATCGGGCTGGACGGGGAACCGCCGTGCATTCCGTGCGGCGGGCTTCCCCGATCGATCCCGGGAGGGACCGCGGCTGAAAATATCAAACCACCTCGAAACCGTATCGGTGCATTGGCGGACCTGGCAGGCCCGGCAGAGGCATGCGCGCGAAGGATCGCCCCCGTTGCGGGCCGAGCTATTCAGCGTCGAACAACTGGCGACCCATGCCCGCGCCCTGGCGGCGGCGCATCGGTTCGTCACCGAGCGGCACGCCAACGGGCTGCTCGCCCGCTTGGACGAGAACGAGCGCTGCCTTCGTGCCTTTAACCGCGGTACCTTCGCCGTCGGCCCCAGCCGGCGCATCACGCCGGCCGCCGAGTGGTTGCTCGACAATTTTTGCCTTATCGAGGAGCAGATTCAGATGGCCCGGCGCCATCTGCCCCGCGGCTACAGCCGGGAATTGCCGCGGCTCGTAAACGGCCCGTCGGCCGGACTGCCCCGGGTCTACGATCTCGGGCTCGAATTGATCTCCCACGTGGACGCGCAGGTGGACGCCGGTCCGCTCCGCGCCTTCGTGGCGGCCTACCAGACCGTGAGCTCGCTCAAGCTCGGCGAACTTTGGGCCATTCCGATCATGCTGCGGCTCGGGCTGATCGAGAATCTTCAGCGGGTCACCACCCGCCTGACCCTCGCCCGGGAGGACCGCGATCTGGCCGACC
>CAZWMF010000191.1:0-7376 GCA_964634535.1 uncultured Opitutaceae bacterium
CGACTGCCGCAGCAGGGACCGCAATACCCACAGTTCGCCGGCGATCTGGACTACGAAGCCAAAGCCGATCGCCATGGCAGCGCCAAGCAGTCCGAAGCGCGGGACCAGGGCGACGCAAGCGAGCGACGTCGGTAGCTATGGCATTACCGGAGCCGGCCTCACGGCGAACCACGGCGACTACGCGTTCGTGCAGGCGGCCGGCAACAGCACGGCGCTCACGATCAATCCGGCGATCCTCACGTACACGGCCGATACGGTGGTTCAGACGTATGGCACGGCGCTCCCGACCCTTGCCGGCACGGTGACCGGCTTTGTGCTTGGCCAAGACCAGGCCACGGCGACGACCGGGACCATCGCATTCAGCACGCCGGCTACCACGGCAAGTGACGTGGGCAGCTACGGAATCATCGGCGCCGGGCTCTCGGCCAACCACGGCAATTATGTCTTCGTCCAGGCGGCCGGCAACGCCACCGCTTTGACGATCGCCCCGGCCACGCTCACGGAAACCGCCAATGCGGTTGCGCAAGTCTACGGCATGGCGATGCCGACCTTCACCGGTTCGGTCAGTGGTTTTGTGCTGGGCCAAACCGAGGCCACCGCGACGGCGGGAGCGCTGGTCTTCGGCACGACGGCCACCGCGGCGAGCAACGTGGGGAGCTACGCGATCAGCGGGAGCGGGTTGACCGCGAACCACGGCAACTATGATATTGTCCAGGCGCCCGGCAATAGCATGGCCCTGACGATAAGTCCGGCGACCCTCGTCTACACGGCGAACGCGGTCGATCAGACCTATGGGACCGCCATACCCGTCCTGCTGGGCTCGGTGACGGGTTTCGTGAACGGCGACACCCTGAGTTCGGCGACGACGGGGACCCTGGTCTTCGCCACGAGCGCGACCCAGACGAGCAACGTCGGCACCTACGGCATCGTGGGCTCGGGACTCACGGCCGACCATGGCAATTACACCCTGGTCCAGGCGACCGGCAACAGTACGGCCCTGAGGATCGATCCCGCTATTTTGACCTACACGGCCAATCCCGTGAACCAGCTCTACGGGTCGGCGATTCCCGCACTCACCGGCTCGGTGAGCGGGTTCGTGCTGGGCCAATCGCTCGCGACGGCCACCACCGGAACCCTGGTCTTTACCGCGCCCGCCAACGCGGGGAGCGCACCCGGCCGCTACGCGATCGACGGGAGCGGCCTGAGCGCCGCGAACTACGCGTTTGTCCAGGCGCCCGGCAACGCTACGGCATTGACCCTGCAACCGGTTTCCACCACGAATATCGAGCAAATCAGCAACGCCACCACCACGTTGCCCAACGGCAATCCCAGCGGCCAGCTTTCGTCCCTGGCGTCGTCGAGCGGCGATTCCGACTCCGCGGATCTGTCCGCTTCGCCGACCGAATCCTCATCGGGGGCCCCGACGAACCGCGATGCCGGCCTGCCTGCCGGACTTCCCCCGGCCAACGGTGAGGTGGACACCACCATCCGGATGGGCCGCTTCGAAATGACCTACCAGACCATCATGCAGGACGGCGAGGAGGTCGGCTCGGATGATGCGGAGAGCATCGGCACGGCCTCGAGCTTCACGACCTTTGATGCACCGACCCCCACCGCTTCCTCCCGGGATCACAAGGCCCCCGGCGTCGGACGAAACCGCGCGAAGAGCGCCCATGGCACGACGAGCCATTCCTAAGCTCGCGGCCCTGGCGCTGGCGGCGTTGCTCCTGACCGGACTCCGCCTGTCGGGCCAAACCTATCCGCAGGTGGCGCCCAAACCCGTGCGAGAGGGCCTGCCGGCGCCGGCGAAGCCCCCGCGGCCCTTGGAGTTGCCCGCCACCGAGTCCAACGAGGTGCTGGTGCCGCATCTTGCCGGATTGCGCCTGATCCCCGCGGCCGGACGGCTGAGCGCCACGGCCCTGCCGGCCGGCCCGGCTGTGGCGATCGAGGATCTGCCCTGGCTCGACCGCCGCCAGGTCGGGGCCATCGCCCAGGACTATCTGGACCGTCCGCTCACCCGCGGTGACCTGGCCCGGCTCGTCCGGGCGCTCGTCCTGCTGAGTCGCCAATCGGACCGACCGGTCGTGGACATCTTTGCTCCGCCCCAGGATGTTTCCACCGGCGTGGTTCAGCTGGTCGTGCTCGTCGCCCGGCTCGGCCAGGTTCGGGCCGAGGGCAACCGCTGGTTCCCGAGCGATGTCCTCACCCGGCAGATACGGCTGGCCCCCGGCCAGGAAATCGCCGGCCAGAGCCTCCTGGAGGACCTGAATGCACTGAACCAGAATCCCTTTCGCCAGGTCGACTTGGTCTACGCGCGGGGGGCCGCGCCCGGTCAGACGGACATCCTCCTGCGCACGAACGACGAGCGGCCGGAGCGCGTGTACGGCGGCTACGACGATACCGGCAACGCGGCGACCGGCCTCGGTCGATGGTTCGCGGGTTTCAACCTGGGCGATCTCTGGAACGACGATCACCAATTCAGTTACCAGTATACCGGCAGCACCGACCTCGAACGTTTGCAGGCCCATAGCGCCAGCTACCTGGCCCCACTGCCCTGGCGCGACACATTCGAATTCTTTGGCGACTGGGCCAAGTCGTCGACCTCGTCCGGCCAGCTGATCGAATTGACCGGCCACACCTGGCAGTTGGGCGCCCGGTACACGGTGCCATTGCCCATTCTGGGCAACGCCATCACCCAATCGGTCAACGCGGGTATCAATTACAAGTGGGACAACAATAACCTGGGTTTTGGCGGCACCCAGATTTTTGCCTCGCCAGTGAATCAGGTCGAGGGGGTTGCCGGCTACACGGTCCAGGCCACCGATAACGCCGGGTCGACCTCGGGAGCGTTTACCGGCGTGTATAGCCCTGGCGGCCTGGGCGGCCTGAATCACGTCCGGAATTTTGCCGCCCAGCGGCCGGGGGCGCCGACGCAGTACGAGTACGTCGACCTGAGCCTCACCCGTCTGCAGCGGCTGCCCGCCGATTTTACGGCGTCGCTGGCCCTGCAAGGCCAGTGGTCCGCCCAACGCCTCCTGCCGAGCGATCAGTTTGGCCTCGGGGGCGCCAACTCGGTCCGCGGCTACGACGAGCGCATCGTCAACGGCGACGACGGCCTGTCCGCGCAATTGGAGTTGCGCTCGCCCGAAAGCCATATTCTGGGGGCGATTCCCGATCGAACGCAGGCGCTCGTCTTCGTCGACGCCGGCCGCGACTGGGAGCACGATGCGATCGCCGGGGAAACCGACATCACCCTGGCCTCAGCCGGCCCCGGACTCCGTGTCAGTCTTGGAAAATATGGATCGCTCAAGGTCGATTACGGCTGGCAATTGAAGCGATTGATCGGCACCCGATCCGGGCGGTTTCATGTGTCGGCGATGATCATGTATTAGCCGGTTTCGCTCACGAATTCCGGCGGCTGTGTTTTTGGTTTACGGGTGGAGGCAGGCGAGGCATGCGGTTCGCATTGGGTCATGCCCAGGATGGGTGGACCGTGCCCGGGGGGCGGCGAGATGCATCGAAAATTGCGACAGATTATTCCTAAGACATTATAATGTAATTAGTTAATACGCATCGGCCGCAAGACCACCGCCATTCCGTTTATACGGTTTTGATGGTTTCGGTTCGCCTGTTGTCTACCGCCGCCCCGGTCCTGGTGGGATAATGGGCGCATGAAAGCCGCACTACCCGCTCCGCTGGCCGGCGTCGCCAGTTGCCAGTCGATCCAGGAATTCCACCCGGCGGTTGCGGCGCCGGGTTCCGGCATGCCCCAGCCCGGAGAATTTCTCGACGACCGCTTTCTGATCACCGAAGTGATCAGCCGGACCGGTCAGGCCATGATCTTCAAGGCCCAGGATTTTCAAAACGGCAACACCGACGTCGCGATCAAGATGCCGCACCCGGATTGGGCCGCCGATGCCGGTTTCATCGACCGGTTCAAACAAGAGGAGGCGATCGGGCTTCAACTCGACCATCCATATGTACTCAGGTTCATTCCGGTCACCACCCCGCGGAGTCGGCCCTACATCGTAGCCGAGTACCTCCGGGGCTGCACCCTCGCGCATCTGCTGGAGGCGATGTCGCCCCTGCCGGAGGGCGATGCGCTGAAGATCGCGAGCCTGATTGCGGAAGCCCTCGAGTACCTGCACGCCCAGGGGGTGGTGCACCGCGACCTCAAGCCGCATAATGTGATGATCGGCTGCGACGGCACGATCCGGCTGTTGGATTTTGGCCTGGCCCGCTCCTCGGGTTCGCCCCGTCCGGCATCGGCGGGTGCGCGGGCGGCGATGGGCACGCCCGACTACATGGCGCCCGAGCAAGTCCAGGGGAAGCCGGGCGATGCGCGCACCGACGTCTACGGACTGGGGGCGATGCTCTACGAGATGCTTACCGGTCAACCGCCGTTCGCCGGCGACAATCCGCTGGTCCTCATGAATGCCCGGCTACTCGCCGATCCGGATCCGGTGCGGAGCATCAACTCGGCGATATCCGCTCCGACCGAGAAGATCGTCATGCAGGCGCTGGCCCGCAAGCCGGGCCAGCGTCCGTCGAGCGCGCGCTCCATGCGGATGGGGCTCGACCGCTGCATCGCTTCAGCCGACGCGGAAGCGCGGAGCCCGGCGACTCCCGGAAAGACGGCGCAGCCCAGCTTGTCCCAAGGTCGCCTGATGATGATCGCCCTCGCCGCATCGGTGATCGTGCCGGCCGTCCTCGCCCTGGGATTGTGGCTGTGCGGCGCCGTCCGGTGAGGCGGGCGCCGTCCGGGTCTCTCATCGCGCACGGCCCGGCCGTCGTTCGCGGGGAGCGTCTGACGGCGTCGCCGACTAGTCGCAACCGGCGAATCCGGTTGCCGCAACCCGGCAACTGGCTGGCGGCGCCTTTTCCCCATCGCCCTTAAAAAACGAATAACAAAACACCCCGTCCGGCCCGGTGGTGCGAACGATGTTCGGCGTTCCCGGTCACGATTGAGGTCTGCATTCGAGTAGGGCACGGAGGGGACGGCTGGGATTGGATCTCCGAGGCAGCAGACCTAAGGCAACGATGCGAGAAACGAATTCATCTCCCGCAGGACCTCCGGTTCGTTCGTTTGGAATATGAAGTGGGACGCATGCGGGATGCGCACCACGCGGGCCGACGGCACGCCATGCTGGAGGGCGTCGGCCTGCGCGCCGGTCTGTTTGGCGTCGGCGGCCTCCAGCGCGGCCGCCGCCGCCGGATTCTTGGCGAGCGCGTCGGGGTCGCCCAGATTGTCCAGCGCGTGCGGCACGGCGAAGATGGCCAGCACCGGCACATCGAGCCGGGTATATTTCTGCAATCCCTGGAAAATCCCGGTGAGCCACACGGGGGGCTGCGGCGGGTGCTTTGGGTCGATCACCGGGTCCTGATAGTCTTTCAACATCGCGGCGTGGTCGTGCAGTTCGCGCTCCAGTCTCCCGACGTCGGCGAGCAGTTCCGCGGTCAGGTGATTCTGGTCGGGCCGTCCTCCGCCGGGAAGAAGTTGCACTAATTTTGCCCGCAGTTCGAGGGCGTCGATGAATAGGTTGTTCGGGTCGCCGCTCGTCGCATCATAAAATGCGTAGCCGTACGCGGCTTCCAGATAGATCAGACCGGAGATCCGATCGGGGCGGTGCGTACCCACCCAGCTCAATTCCATCCCGGCGATGGAATGACCGACGAGCACCGGCCGGCGGAGGTACAGGGCGTCGATCACCGCGACGACGTCTTGGCCGAGACGGTCGTTGGAATAGCCGGTCGTCGTTTTGGTCGAATTGCCAAAGCCCCGCCGGGTGATGCCGAAAACGTGATGCGCGCCGGTCAGTTTCGGGGCCAAGGTATCGAATTCGTGGGCGTCGGCGCCGAGCGCCGCCAGAAAAACGACCGGCCGGCCCTGGCCGCCCCAGTCCAGCACCTCAAGTTCAACGTCCTTTTCCACGGCGACGAGTTGGCTCGCGGCTTTGGGCGCAACCGATTTGTCCTCGGCGCGAAGCCCCATTCCCGCCACCAAGCTCAACCCGAGGAGAATTCCCTGCACGGATCGTTTCATCGTAATCGAAATGTACGGCCGGCGCGCCGGCGGTGCCAATGCCCAAACGGCCGGCGCGCCCGTCTGCAACTGACGTAATGAGCCGTATTCCAACGGGAATTCCGATCTGGGGCAAATTCGGATTCGCCTTGGCCGGACTCGGCGCCCGCCGATCCCCGACCGTGGCCGGGTTCGACGGTCTCGCCAGAGCAAGGGCGGGCCGAATAGGGTGCAGACGCTGTATCGTGCGTCGGATTCGGTTCGCGTCCCGGCCCCCGGGACCAGTCAACGCTTCACGGAGTCCGGCTCCAAACCATTAACGGTTTCGGCAAAGCCGGACCAGGCAACGGGGTTGGACGCCGGTGCATCCGGCGGAGGAAAATCCTGTTCCCGGCGGACCCGGGCTAGAATGGTCCCCGGCGCCTATCAGGTCGGACAGGGTTCAAACGCGGTCACTCGGACCGGAGGAGCGCGGTCACATCCGCCCGGGCGGCGCGCCAGGAAGGCACGACGCAGGCCAGAGCGGAGACCGCGAGGGAAGCCACCACCACCACGCCGAACACCCAGGGTTCGTGCGGGGAGGTTTCGTAGAGAAGGGCTTGGATCGAGTCGCCGAGGGCCAGAGCCCCCGCGATGCCGAGCACGGTCCCGATCACGGCCAGGGCCAAACCCCGTTTGAGGACGAGCCGGAGGAGGTTCTCGCGGGTGGCCCCCAGGGCAAGTCGGAGTCCAAATTCGTCCATGCGCCGGTCGACGGTGTACGAAAGCACCGAGTAGACGCCGACGATCGTCAGAATCGTGGCAATCCCCGCGAGGACTCGGAGCATCGAATCGGCGGTCCGCTCGGCCCAAAGCTGGTTTTCGCGGATTCGATCGAACGGTTCGAGTTCCTGGACGATCAGGTTTGAATCCAGGGCGAAAAGGCGTTTGCGAACCGCACTCGCTAGGGTCGCATCGAACGGTCGCGAGAGGACGAGGACGAAGGTGTTGAAGCTGGTCGCCATCCAGGCCTCCGGGCCGTAGACGTACGCTCCGGGCCCCTCGCGCAGGGTGCCCCGGATGTCCTGCACCACGCCGATCACCGGCCAGCCCTTCCAGGTCGGCGGCGGGCCGCTCAGGCCCCTGACCGGACGCAGAAACTGGCCAATGGGATTGATCCCGGGCCAGCAGGCCCGGGCCACCGTTTCGCTGACGAGGACCTCGCTGCCTTCCGGGTTCTGCTGCCAGTGGCCCGTCTGCAACCGCAGGCCGGCCACGGTGGGAAAATTCTCATCGAAACCGGCGAGGCCGAACTTCACCTTCTGATCTCCCGGCCCGGCCGCGGACTGCCAGTCAAACTGATAACCGGGCAAGA
>CAZWMF010000192.1:0-7372 GCA_964634535.1 uncultured Opitutaceae bacterium
CCGAGCGGCTGGAGTATTTCCTGCGCGGCTCGCCCTGGTATTTCGCGAAGTGGCCGGCCCAGACGGTCAACTACACCCAGTCGCACGACGACCGGTGCTGGATCGACCTGATCACCGAGAACGGCGGCTTTGACGGGTCCGAACCCACGCCCGCCGACATCCGCCGCACGCGCCTCATGGCGGCCGTCCTCTTCATGTCGCTCGGCATCCCCATGCTGGCCGCGGGCCAGGATTTCCTGCAGTCGAAGCGCGGCGTCAACAACACCTACCTGCGGGGCGACCTGAACGCCCTCGACTACGGCCGGCGCACGCGCTTTCTGTCGACCCACGCCTATTTCGCCGATTGGGTGGACTTTCGCCTGGGCCCGGCCGGGCAGCTCCTGCGGCACTTCACGCGGCCGACCGAGGGCTTCTTTCAATTCTTCCGGTTGGACGGTTCCCCCGGCCTGGCCGCCTTGTACAACGCCGACGGCAGCCAGGGCGGGTCGCGCCTCCTGTTCGCCGTCAATCCGGCCCCTCGCGAAGCCGTGTTCACGGTCGGGCCGGCCCTGGCCGCCCTGGGAGCCTGGCGCCTGGCGGCCGACCACGACCGGTTTTACACCCGCGCCGTGCTCGGGGGTTTTGAACCGCGCGAGGGGCGGATTGTCGTGCCGGCCGGCAGCTGCGGCTTGTGGCTATGCGAGGGCGGGTAAGGGCCTGCGCCCCGACCAAGATTCGACCGATTTTCGCCAGAATGTGACCAGGGCCGGTTTTCTCTGCTCTTGCCAAGACGGCCGGGTCTGTGTTGCGTGATCCTTCCTCGCGCCTGCGCGGGGTCATTCGGAAAAATATAACCGCACTATTCGCACTCCCATGGCTGTAAAAGTTGCAATCAATGGTTTCGGCCGCATCGGCCGCCTCGTATTCCGCGCCTTGGTCGAGCAAGGTCTGCTCGGCACGGCATTTGACGTGGTCGCCGTGGGCGACATCGTCCCGGCGGACAATCTCGCCTACCTGCTCAAGTACGATTCGACCCAGGGTCGGTTCGCCGGCACGGTCTCCTCGCGCAAGTCGGCCCCCGACAAGGCCGAGCCCGACGTCCTCGTGGTCAACGGCCACGACATCCACGTCGTCAGCGCCAAGACGCCCGACCTGCTGCCCTGGAAGGCGCTCGGCGTGCAGATCGTCATCGAGTCGACCGGCCTCTTCACCGAGGCGGAGAAGGCCAAGGGCCACCTGGTGGCCGGGGCCAAGAAGGTCATCATCTCGGCGCCCGCCAAGGGCGAGGACATCACGGTGGTCATGGGCGTCAACGACGGCAAATACGACCCGGCCACCCATCACATCATTTCCAACGCTTCGTGCACGACCAACTGCCTGGCGCCGGTCGTCCACGTGCTCCTGAAGGAAGGCTTCGGGATCGACGAGGGCCTCATGACCACCGTCCACTCCTACACCGCGACCCAGAAGACGGTCGACGGCCCGTCCAAGAAGGATTGGAAGGGCGGCCGCAGCGCGGCCCTCAACATCATCCCGGCCTCCACCGGGGCGGCCCGGGCGGTCAGCCTGGTGTGCCCCGAGGTCAAGGGCAAGTTGACCGGCATGGCCTTTCGCGTGCCGACCCCCACCGTTTCGGTCGTCGACCTGACGGTCAAGACGGTCAAGGACACCTCCTACGCCGAAATCTCCGCGGCGATGAAGCGGGCGAGCGAGACCTACCTCAAGGGCATCCTCGCCTACACCGACGAGGAAGTCGTCTCCTCGGACTTCATCCACGAGAAGAGCTCGTCGATCTTCGACGCCGGTTCGGGCATCGAGCTCAACAAGCGCTTCTTCAAGCTGATCTCCTGGTACGACAACGAGTGGGGCTACAGCAACCGCTGCGTCGACCTGCTGAAGAAAGTCGCCGGCGGGCTGTAAAGCCCTCCGTCCTTCCGGAGTCCCCTCCATGGCCAAGTTCAAGACCCTTCGCGACGTTGCGTTCGCGGGTCGGCGCGTGCTCGTGCGCGTCGATTTCAACGTGCCGCAGGACAAGGCGACGGGCGCGATCACCAACAACCAGCGCATCGTCGCGGCCCTGCCGACCATTCGGCACGTCCTCGAGCAAGGCGGGTCGGTCGTCCTGATGAGCCATCTCGGCCGTCCGGACGGCGTGCCCAGCGCCAAGTTCTCGCTCAAACCGGTGGCCGACGAGCTGCAGAAGCTCCTGGGCCGTCCGGTCCGCTTTCTCGACGACTGCGTCGGGCCGGCGGTCGAAGCGGCGTGCAGCCGGCTGGCGCCGGGCGACGTCGTCCTGCTCGAGAACCTGCGCTTCCATATCGAGGAAGAGGGCAAGGTGAAGTTGGAGGATGGGACTTCCCGCAAGGCCGATCCGGCCGCGGTGGCCGCGTTTCGCGCGAGCCTGACGCGACTGGGCGACGTCTACGTCAACGACGCCTTCGGCACCGCCCACCGGGCGCATTCGTCGATGGTCGGGGTCGGCCTCAAGGAAAAGGCCGCCGGCTTCCTCATGGAGGCCGAACTCAACGCCTTCGCGGCCGTGTTGGATCATCCCAAGCGGCCGCTGCTGGCGATCCTCGGCGGGGCCAAGATCGCGGACAAGATCCCGCTCATCAGCAATCTGCTCGACAAGGCCAACACCCTCATCATCGGGGGCGGCATGGCCTTCACCTTCAAGAAGGTGCTGCAGGGCATGCCGATCGGCGCGAGCCTGTTCGATCCGGAGGGCGCCAAGATCGTCGCCGAATTGGCGGCGAAAGCCCAGGCCCGCGGCGTGAAGCTCGTATTTCCGATCGACTACCTCTGCGCGGATAAGTTCGCGGCCGACGCGGCCACCCGGACGGCCGACGATGCCACCGGCATCCCCGACGGTTGGATGGGGCTCGACGCCGGGCCGAAATCGATCGCGCTCTTCCGCGAGACGATCCTCGCCTCCCAGACCATCATCTGGAATGGCCCGCCCGGGGTGTTCGAATTCGAGCGCTTTGCCGGCTCGACCAAGGCCATGGCCGATGCCATCGCCGCGGCCACCGCCCAGGGCGCCACCACGGTGGTCGGCGGCGGCGACACCGCGACGGCGGCCAAGAAGTTCAAGGTGGCCGACAAGGTGAGCCACTGTTCGACCGGCGGCGGCGCCAGCCTCGAATTCCTCGAGGGCAAGGTGCTGCCGGGGGTCGCCTTTCTGGAAAGCTGACACTCATGCATCGCAAAAAGCTCATCGCCGGGAACTGGAAAATGAACAAGACGGCCTCCGACGCCGTCTCCCTGTGCCAGGAGATCGTGACCGCGGTCGGCAAGCAGAACGACGTCGATGTCGTCGTGTGCCCGCCGTTCACCGGTCTCGAGAGCGCGGCCCGCGCCCTCGACGGTTCGCAGGTCAAGCTGGGCGCCCAGAACATGCATCCGGAGCCGAGCGGCGCCTTCACCGGCGAAATCTCCGCCCCGATGCTGCGCGCCTTGTTCGTGACCCACGTGATCCTGGGCCACAGCGAACGCCGCACCCTGCTCGGCGAGGACGACGCGTTCGTCAACAAGAAGGTGCTGGCCGCCCTGCGCCATCAACTGCGCCCGATCCTCTGCGTGGGTGAAACCCTGGCCGAGCGCGATGCCGGCGCCACCCTCAAGGTGGTGCAGACCCAATTGGAGCGCGGCCTCGACGGTGTCAGCAAGGAGCAGGCCGCGAGCCTCGTGATCGCCTACGAACCCATCTGGGCGATCGGCACGGGGCGGGTGGCCACCTCCGAGCAGGCCCAGGAGGTCCACGGCTTCATTCGCAGCCTCCTCAGCAAGCTCTTCACCGAGCCGGTGGCCGAGCGGGTGCGGATCTTGTACGGCGGCTCGATGAAGCCGGCCAACGCCCCCGAACTGCTCCGGCAGAAGGACGTGGACGGCGGTCTGATCGGCGGCGCGAGCCTCGAGTCGCGCAGCTTTGTCGAGTTGGTTCAGGCCGCCACGGCCGCGGGCTGATTCGAAACGGGTTGGACAAATCCACCGGCATCTGTTCATTTGGGCATCGTTCCACGATTGCGTCATGATCTTCGGCTCCCTCATTAGCGGCTTCGCCGCCATTACCGGCCACCCGGGAAACGGAGACCCGGCGTAATCGAAAACGATCCAACGCCAACCTTCATAACCCCGGGCCGAATCGACGCCCCGGGGTTTTCTATTTATGAGCACGAACTCCGTAAAAATCTACGATACGACGCTCCGCGACGGCACGCAGGGCGAAGGGATCAGTTTTTCGGTCGCGGACAAGCTGCTCATCGCCGAGCGGCTCGACCGTTTCGGCGTCGACTACATCGAGGGCGGCTTCCCCGGCTCGAACCCGCGGGATATCACGTTTTTTGCCGAGGCCAAGCACCTCAAGCTGCGGCACGCCCGGCTGGCCGCGTTCGGCTCCACCCGCCGGGCGGGGTCCGACGCCACGAGCGATCCGCAACTCAAGACTTTAATCGACAGTGAGATACCCGTACTCACCATCGTGGGCAAGACGTGGCTCTTGCACGTGACCGACATCCTCCGCACGACGCCCGTGGAGAACCTGGCGATGATCGAGGATTCGGTTCGCTACCTCGTGTCCCAGGGTCGGGAGGTGATCTACGACGCCGAACATTTCTTCGACGGGTACCTGCACGATCCCGACTACGCCCTGCGCACGCTCGAGGCCGCCGCGCGCGGCGGCGCCGCCAATCTGACCCTGTGCGAGACCAACGGCGGCAAGCTGGTCCCCGACGTCGCCCGCATCGCCTCCGCCGTGATCGCCCGCTTTGGCGCCGACAGAGTCGGCATCCATTGCCACAACGACAGCGGCGTCGGCGTGGCCGTGACCCTCGCCGCCGTCGAGGCCGGCGCGACGCTCGGCCAGGGGACGATGAACGGGTACGGCGAGCGGGTGGGCAATGCCAACCTGATCACGGTCATCCCCAATCTGCTGCTCAAGATGGGTCGGACCGCCCATTGCGCGCCGCAATTGGCCGGACTGCGGGAATTGTCCCTGTTTTTCGACGAACTCGCGAATCTGCGGCCCGATCCCAAGGCGCCGTTTGTCGGCCAGTCGGCCTTTGCCCACAAAGGCGGGCTCCACGCCAACGCGGCCCAGAAGGTCGCGCGCAGTTACGAGCACATCGATCCATCCCTCGTCGGCAACCGTTCGCGCGTGCTCGTTTCCGATATGGCCGGTCGGTCCAGCCTGGCCCTCAAGTCGCGCGAATTGGGCATCGAGCTCGACGAGAAGCGGCCTGAAATGCGCGGATTGATCGAGGAACTCAAGGAACGGGAGTTTCGCGGCTACGAGTACGAGGCCGCGAGCGCATCTTTCAAATTACTTGTCGCCAAATGGTTGGGGCAGCGGCGCAGTTTCTTTGAGCTCGAGGGCTACCGGGTGATCATCGAGCGGCACAAGGGCCAGCTCTGGGCCGAGGCGACCGTGAAGCTCAAGGTCGAAGGCGAATCGATGCATACGGTGGCCGAATCGAACGGTCCGATCGGGGCCCTCGACCGCGCCTTGCGCCTGGCCCTGGAGAAGACCTACCCGGCCCTGCGCCACCTGACGTTGCGCGATTACAAGGTCCGGATTCTGGACAGTAACCAGGGCGCCGCCGCCCGCACGCGGGTGCTGGTGGAAAGCGGCGACGGCAACTCCATCTGGGTCACGGTCGGCGTGAGCGACAATATCATCGACGCCAGCTGGGAAGCCCTGCAGGAATCGGTCGAATACATGCTGATGGCCGGCGTGCCGCTCACAGGAGTGGCGCCAGCAGTCGGCTGAGGTCCTCGGCCACGCTGCCGAGAAAGCGCCGGCGCGGCTGCCCGGTCATTTCCGTGCAGAGCGACCCGAGATCGTCCGCCCAGCCGCGCAGGGCCCGCACGTCGGCCGCGCTGTACAGCATGACCCCGAGTTCGAAGTTCACGAACAGGCTCCGCAGGTCGAAGTTGGCCGAGCCGACCAGCCCGATGCGTTCGTCGACGATCATCGCCTTGCTGTGCATCATGCCGTTGCCGTAGAGCAGAATCTTTCCGCCGGCCCGGCGCAGTTCGCGGGTGTAGTGCCGCCGGGCGAAGTCGGTCACCGGATGGTTGGAGTGGGCGGGCACGATCAGCGTGACTTCGCGGCCGGCCCGCGCCTTGACGATCAGCGAGCGCAGCAGCACGTCGTCCGGGATGAAATACGGCGTCACGATCCAGATGCTCGTCTCGGCCTCCTGGATCATCGCGATGATGCCCTCGTACAGCGGGTCGCCCGGCACGTCCGGACCACTCGCAATCACCTGCAGTTCGCTCGACCCGCGCGGCTCCACGACGGCGGGGTGGAGTTCGGTGCGCAGCGTCTCGGCTTTCTGCCGGGTGGCGAAGCACCAGTCCGCGATGAAGATCTCGTTGAGCAGCACGGCCGCCGGGCCGGCGATGCGGACGCCGAGGTCGCGCCACCGCTTGCGGAAGGGTGTCGGGCCCATGTATTCGCGCTTCAGGTTGCGGCCGCCGATCACCGCGGTCGTGTGGTCGAATACCGCAATTTTGCGGTGGTTGCGGAGGTTGGCCGACGAGCGCGAGGTGAAGGGCAGCACCGGCATGAACCGGGCCACCTCGCCGCCGGCCTGCACCAGCGGGCGGACGAAGCCCGATCGGGTGAACATGCAGCCCAGGGAGTCCAGGAGCAGCCGGACCTTCACGCCCTCCCGGGCCCGCTGGGCGAGGAGCGCGATGATTTTCCGGCCGGTTTCGTCCCGGCCCAGGATGAAGGTGGCCACATGGATCGACTGGCGCGCCTCGCGGATGCCGCGCTCCCATTCGGCGAATTCGTCCTCGCCGGTGGCGAGCAGGCGGACATCGTTGCCGCCGGCCGGTCGGCTGCCGCCCGCCGATTCCACCGTATGGGCGACGGCGCCCCCCTCTTCCGAAACGCCGATGCGCGCCGCGTGCGGCAGGGCGGGTACGATTTGCGATTTGCTCTCGACCAACCGCCGCAGTTTGCGGCCGCCGAAGAGCAAGAACAGGGGCACGCCCAGCCACGGGACGAACAGGATGATCAGCAGCCAGGCGAACGTGTTGGCGGGGGCCCGTTTCTCGTTCATGAGCCTGGCGATCAGGAAAACCGCCAGAATGAACCCGACGATGGTGAGCAAATGCCCCAGGTACCCGTGGGCTATCCACCGGGCAGTGATGTCTCGAACTGGGTCGACAGGCATGCCGGGGGCATAAAAAAGCCTTGAGTTCCAAACGTCGACACCAAGATTTACCCCTTACGCTTGCGGTAGGATACTCAAGTGGCCAACGAGGGCAGACTGTAAATCTGCTGGCTTACGCCTTCCCTGGTTCGAATCCAGGTCCTACCAGCTTTCGCAAAGCGAAAGCCGCCGCGCCGAAGCCGCAGGCGAAGGCGGGAGGTCTACACCCA
>CAZWMF010000193.1:0-7361 GCA_964634535.1 uncultured Opitutaceae bacterium
CGGTTTGTCCGCCCCGTCATGCGGCGGTCCAAAAAGTGGGCAAGAAATGGGCAAAAACGCCGGGTTTGAAAACTGCATTGCGTGAAGCTGATTTTGGCAACCTTCGTGTTCTCTGTCGGTTAACTTGGATTGTTCGCCACGACAAGAGATGGGAGTTGACGGATTTTAAGTCCGAAGCGTCTACCATTCCGCCATCCGGGCAAAGGGATGTTGAGCGGAGATCAAAGGATTTCGGGCCCGGAATTGCAACCGTTCCGACGGCGGCGGTTTTTCGGTAATCGTCGGCCCCGGCGGGAATAAGCGCGGCTTTACCCTGATGCCCGGAAATCGAAAAAACTCGCCGTCCGGCAAAACCCATTCCCAAGCTAACGCCCGGCCAGTACCCCTACCCAAAACCCACCCATGAAGTCACCCAAGACCAGTTGGTTGTTGGCCGCGGCTGCATTGCTCGCGTTTCCGTCCGGCACCCTTCGCGCCAGTGAGGCGGACATCAGGATTCCCGACCTCGACGCCGTTTCCTTCTTCGACCATCGGCTGAGCGGCCGGGATGTGCTGATGGCCGGCCTGGTCGTTTGCCTGGTCGGCGTGCTCTTCGGCGTTTGGCAATATGTGCAAACCCGCAAGCTGCCGGTGCATTCCTCGATGGGGAACGTCTCCCAGATCATCTGGGAGACGTGCAAGACCTACCTCATGCAACAGGGCAAGTTCCTGCTCGCGCTCTGGGTCCTCATCGCCCTCTGCATGATGTATTATTTCGGGGGCTTGGAGGGCACCGCGCCGGGCGACGTCGTCGTGATCCTGCTTTCGTCGGTGCTCGGCATACTCGGCAGCTACGGGGTCGCCTGGTTCGGCATCCGCATCAACACCGTGGCCAACTCCCGGACGGCGTTTTCCGCTTTGAAGGGCAATCCGCTCGCCACGTTGAACATTCCCCTGCGTTCGGGCATGAGCGTCGGCCTGCTCCTCGTCTCGATCGAATTGTTCTTCATGATCTGCATCCTGGCGTTCCTGCCGAAGGAACTGGCCGGGCCCTGCTTCATCGGTTTCGCCATCGGCGAGTCGCTCGGCGCCTCCGCCTTGCGCATCTGCGGCGGTATTTTTACGAAGATTGCCGACATCGGCGCCGACTTGATGAAGATCGTCTTCAGCCTGCCGGAGGACGACCCGCGCAATCCCGGCGTGATCGCGGACTGCACGGGCGACAATGCCGGCGATTCGGTCGGCCCGACGGCCGACGGCTTCGAGACCTACGGGGTCACGGGCGTGGCCCTGATCGCCTTCCTGGCCCTGGCCCTGTACGCCAATCCCGCCCTGTGCGGCACTCTCATCGTCTGGCTGTTCGCCATGCGCATTCTGATGATCCTCACCTCGCTCGTGAGCTATTTCGTCAACGCGGCCGTCGGGCGCGCGCTGTTCGCTCGGAAGGAGGATTTCAACCTCGAGCAACCGCTGACCAACCTGGTTTGGATCACCTCGCTCATCTCGATCGGCGTCACCTACGTCGCGAGCAAGCTGCTGCTGGGCGGCATGGAGCATGCGCCGGATCTCTGGCGGGTGCTGGCGACGATCATCTCGATCGGGACGGTGGCCGGGGCGGTCATCCCGGAAATCACCAAGGTGTTCACCTCGACCGAAAGCCGGCACGTCAAGGAGGTGGTCGTCTCCTCGCGGCAGGGCGGGGCCTCGCTCAACATCCTGTCGGGCTTCGTGGCCGGAAATTTCTCCGCCTTCTGGCAGGGGCTGACCATCCTGGGGCTCATGTTCGCGGCCTGGCACTTCTCCCAGGACGACGCCATCCGCGCGATCATGCCGCCCGAATTCCAATTTGCGGCGCCCATCTTCGCCTTCGGCCTGGTGGCGTTCGGCTTTCTCGGCATGGGCCCGGTCACGATCGCAGTCGACAGCTTCGGGCCGGTGACGGACAACGCCCAGTCGGTCTACGAACTGTCGCAGATCGAGGGCCGGCCGAACATCGCCGAGGACCTGCGACGCGACTTCGGTTTCGCGCCGGATTTCGAGCGGGCCAAATACCAACTGGAAAAGGGCGACGGCGCCGGCAACACCTTCAAGGCCACGGCCAAGCCCGTGCTCATCGGCACCGCGGTCGTCGGCGCCACGACGATGGTGTTCGGCATCATCATCATGCTGCAGCGCATGCCGCAGTTTCACGACACGGTCGAGCGGCTCTCCTTGGTTCATCCCGAGGCGCTCCTCGGGCTCCTGATGGGCGGGGCGGTGGTCTATTGGTTCACCGGGGCGAGCACCCAGGCGGTGGTGACCGGAGCCTATCGGGCGGTCGTTTACATCAAGGAAAATCTGAAGCTCGACGCGAGCACCGCCTCGACCGCCGCCTCAAAGGAGGTGGTGAAGATCTGCACGCAGTACGCGCAGAAGGGCATGATCAACATCTTCGTCGTCGTGTTCTGTTTCGCCCTGTCCCTGGCGTTTTTCGATCCGTTCTTCTTCATCGGCTACCTGATCGCGCTGGCGTTTTTCGGCCTGTTTCAGGCGGTGTTCATGGCCAACGCCGGCGGCGCCTGGGACAACGCGAAGAAGATCGTGGAGGTGGAATTGAAGGCGAAGAACACCCCGCTCCACGCCGCGACCGTGGTGGGCGACACGGTGGGCGACCCGTTCAAGGACACCTCGTCGGTGTCGCTCAATCCGGTGATCAAATTCACGACCCTTTTCGGTCTGCTCGCCGTGGAGATCGCGGTCAAGATGGAGCCGGCCTTCAAGCACCGGCTCGGCGCGGTCATTTTTCTGATTGGCCTTATCTTCGTTTACCGCAGTTTCTACGGCATGCGCATCCCCGAGGATAAGAACGTCTAGCCCGCGGCCATGGCTTCCGTCACGAAATTGCTGCATACCCGCCTCCGGGTGAACGATCTGGCGGCCACCGTGGCCTTTTACGAGCGAGCGCTCGGGCTGACGGTTGCGCGGCGCCACACCTCCCCGCGGGGCGCCCAGTTGGTTTTTCTGAGCACCCCCAATAGCGACGAGGAGATCGAGCTCTGCCAGCTCGCCGGCGCTGCGCCGGTTCAGGTCCAGCCCGACCTCATGCACCTGGCCTTCCGGGTGGACGATCTGGCGGCGTTTGCGGCCGAACTGGAACGCAAGGGCTTTCGATTGAGCGACGGGCCCACCCGGACCGGCAGCGGTTCGCTCATCGCGTTCATCGACGCCCCGGAGGGCTACGAGGTGGAGCTCATCCAATCCTCGTGAGCATTCCCCGGCGGTTGGTCGTTCGCGCAGCGATCGGCGGGACGGTCTTGGTGGCGGTCGCCGGGCTGGCGTTGTCCGGCCACGCGGGCCGGGCATTGGCGGCGCAGGCGCTCGCCGGGATCGACCATCTGGTGGCGGTGCTGTCCGCCGGCGGCCCGTGGCTCTTCTTTGGGGGAATGGCGGTGTTGCCGGCCGTCGGCATGCCGATGATGGCGTTTTCCCTGACGGCCGGTCCGGCCTTTGCGCCGACCCTGGGCGTCGGCGGAACGGTGGCCGCCGCCCTGGCCGCCACCACCGTCAATCTCGTCCTGACGTATGCGCTGGCCCGCCGGGCGCTGCGCCCGCTTTTGATGCGGCTGATGGAGCGACTGGGCTATCGCCTGCCGGAGGTGGAAACCAAGGATTCGATCGACCTGATCGTCATCCTGCGGGTGACCCCGGGTTTCCCGTTCTTCGTCCAGAACTACCTCCTCGGGCTGGCCAAAGCGCCCCTCGGGCCGTATTTGGGTATCTCGTGTCTGGTCACCTGGATTTACATCGCGGCGTTTGTGCTGTTCGGCGACGCCTTGCGCCGGGGCAGCGGCAAGACGGCGGCCACCGCCATCGCGGTGATCGTGGCCGCGGTGGCCATCACCCATATGGTCCGCCGGCACTATGCGGCGCGGAAGGCCGCCCGTGAAAGCGTCCGATAGGGATACCGGCGACGAGTTGCCGCTATTCGCCGCCGCGCCGGAGACCCCCGCCCGCGATCGGGCCGAGACGGTTTCCCAGTTCACCCGCCGCCTCAAGACGGTGCTCGAACGCGGCCTGCGGGCGGCCTGGGTGCGCGGCGAAATCTCGAACCTGCGGCCCCAGGCGAGCGGCCACTGCTATTTCTCGCTCAAGGACGCGGGGGCCCAGCTCCGGGCGGTCCTCTTCCGGGCCGACGCGCTGCGCAATGCGGTGGCGCTGAAGGACGGCGCCCAGGTCATCGTCTACGGCGACGTCAGTGTCTATGAAGCGCGGGGCGAATACCAATTGATCGTGCGCGAGGTGGTCGAGGACGGAGTCGGGCGCCTGCAGCGCGAATTCGAGGCCCTGAAGAAGCGCCTGGCGGCCGAGGGGTTGTTCGCCCCGGATAAGAAGCGGCCGCTGCCTATGCTCCCCCAAACCGTGGGGTTCGTCACCTCGCCGACCGGCGCCGCCGCGCAGGACTTTGTCCGCATTCTGCGCCGGCGGCAATGGCGGGGCCGGGTCGTGATCCTGCCCGCGCGCGTGCAGGGCGCCGGGGCGGCCGAGGAACTGGCGGCCCTGGTCGTCTGGGCGGGCGCGGCCGGACTCTTCGACCTTCTGGTCGTGGGCCGGGGCGGCGGCAGCATCGAGGACCTTTGGTCCTTCAACGAGGAGGTGCTGGTTCGCGCGGTCGCGGCCTCGCCCGTTCCCGTGATTTCCGCGGTGGGCCACGAAATCGATTTCACGCTGTGCGATTTTGCGGCCGACGTTCGCGCCGAGACCCCGAGCGCCGCGGCCGAATTGATTTCGAGCCAATTCCTGGCCTGCCTCGAACGGGCGACCCGCGCGTCCACCCGTCTGAACGGTCTCGCCGAGGAGACGCTGCGCGCGGCGGCCGCCCGCCTCGACCACGCGCGGGCCCGGCTGCGGCTCCTGAGCCCGAAAAGCCGGGTCGAGCGCGGCTGGCTGCGGCTCGACGATCTCGCCAACCGGCGGCAGGCGGCGATCCGCGCCGGCCTCGCCGCCGCCCGGCGCCGCTGGGAGGCCGCGCGGACGCGGCTGGAGCGCCTCTCGCCCGAACGGCGGCTGGAATTGGCCCGCCAACGCCTGGACTCTCTCGGCAAACGCCTGGTTTCGGCGAGCCCCCGCTCGGTGCTCAACCGCGGATTCGTGCTTTTGCGCGATGCGGCCGGCCAGCCGGTGGTCCGCCGGGCCGAACTGCGGCCCGGCCAGGCGATCCAGGCGGAATTTGCCGACGGCACCGCCGAATTGCGATCGCCGTGAGTTTCGGCTGGTCACCGCGCCCATTCCGCGCGGAATTAGACATTCTATGGCATATACCCCGGATTCTCGACGGTACGAGCGGAGCGATTTCTACCGGCCCTGTGGACGCAGCGGACTGAAGCTGCCGCTGCTTTCGCTCGGCCTCTGGCATAATTTCGGCGACGTCAACGACCACGCCAACGCCCGTGCCCTCGCGCTGCGGGCGTTCGACCTGGGCATCACCCACTTCGACCTGGCGAACAACTACGGGCCGCCGCCGGGTTCGGCGGAAACCACCTTTGGCCGGATCCTGGCCGACGATCTGCGGCCCTACCGGGATGAGTTGGTCATCTCGACCAAGGCCGGCTACGGGATGTGGGACGGTCCCTACGGCGATTGGGGTTCGCGCAAATACCTATTGTCGAGCCTCGACCAAAGCCTGCGGCGGATGGGCCTGGAGTACGTCGACATATTTTACCACCACCGGCCGGACCCGGCGACGCCGCTCGAGGAAACCATGGGCGCCGTGGCCCAGGCCGTCCGTTCGGGCAAGGCGCTCTACGCCGGCATTTCCAATTACGGCGCCAAGGACGCCGTGCGCGCCGCCCAAATCCTCCGGGGACTCGGGACCCCGTGCCTCATCCATCAGCCCCGTTACCATATGTTCTCCCGCCAGCCGGAAGCGGAACTCTTCCCTGCGCTGCTCCAGGAAGGCATCGGGGGCATCGCGTTCTGTCCCTTGGCCCAGGGCCTCCTGACCAACCGCTATCTGGGCGGCATTCCCTCCGATTCGCGGGCCGGGCGCGACGCGCGCTTCCTGAAGCCCGAAGATATCACCGAAGCCAAGCTCGTGAAGCTGCGCGCACTCGACCAGTTGGCGAAGGCCCGCGGCCAATCGCTCGCCCAAATGTCGCTCGCCTGGGTCCTGCGCCAGCCGGCGATCACCTCCGCGCTCATCGGCGCCAGCAAGACGAGCCAGCTCGACGAAAACGTCCAGGCCACCCGCAACCGGGATTTCTCCGCGGGCGAACTGGCCGCGATCGACGCGATCCTGGCGGACGGTTGAGCCGGGCCGGGGCGCCGCCGTGAATCTGGTCTTGTTCGAGCCGCCGGAGGTCGGGCAGACCCTGCGGCCCGACGACCCTCGCGCCCGGCATCTGCTCAGCGTGCTGCGGCGCCGGGTGGGCGAGCGCTTCGACGCCGGCGTGGTCGACGGCCCGCGGGGTAAGGGCACGGTTCTCGCGGTCACCGCCGATGGCATCGCCTGGTCGTTCGCCGCCGAGGCGGCGGCGCCGGAGCCGGACGCCATCGCGCTGATCGTGGGCCTGCCGCGGCCCCAGACGGCGCGGAAGATCCTCCACGAAGCGTCCGCCCTGGGCGTGCGGGCCTTGCATTTCGTCGCCACGGACAAGGGCGAGCCCAACTATCGATCGAGCACGCTCTGGACCGACGGGGAGTGGCGCCGGCAGGTTCTCGCGGGCGTCGCCCAGGCCTTTGCGACGCGATTGCCCGAGGTGACCCATGACCTGACGCTCTCCACGGCGCTCGACCGGGCCCCCGGCGCTTCGCTCGTAGCCCTCGACAACTACGAGGCCGCCCGCCCGTTGTCGGCTGCGCCGATTGCCGCCCCGGTCACCGTGGTCATCGGATCGGAACGCGGCTGGTCGACGGCCGAGCGCGACCTCTTTAGAGCCCGCGGGGCGACGCTCGCCCACCTGGGCCCGCGGGTTCTGCGCACCGAGACGGCTTGTGTCGCGGCGTTGGCCGTCGTCAAGAGCCGACTGGGACTCTTCTAGAATCCGACTGGCCGGGGTTCTCGCTGGATTCGATACAATGGGTGAGCTGGCCCGCCCCGCTTCAGGTCAGCCACAGGACATAGATCAGCTGCACGGTCGCCAACGCGCCCAAGGCGAGCGAGGCAAACCAAAACCCGCGCCGTTTGACAATCAAACAGACGCCGCCCACGGCGATCGCCACCTGAAAGAGCGTGGAGGCGAGCCCCATCTTGCCGCCGAGATAACCCGCCCGTTCGGCGGTCTGGCGCGCGCAACCGCCGGCGTCTTTTGGGAAACAATTTTTTCCACCTTGCACGCGCCGCTGTTGATGCTGTGGCACACGCGGTTTGTCGTCAGCAACCTGCTGGGCGTCAGTGTCGGCTGGTG
>CAZWMF010000194.1:0-7330 GCA_964634535.1 uncultured Opitutaceae bacterium
GATACCCCTCAAAAATCCGCTGCATCTGCGTCTCGATCGCGGCATGTTGGCGCAGCCGCAGGCCGAACTCCTTCCGCTGACCGGCGTTGGGCAATTCGCCGTAAATGATCAGGTAGGCGGTTTCGATGAAGTTGCTCTTTTCCGCCAGCTGGTCGATGGGATAGCCCCGATTGCGCAGGATTCCGCGATCACCGTCCAGAAAGGTGATCGAGCTCTCGCAGGAGGCCGTGTTGCCGAATCCCTGGTCGAAACACAGGTAGCCGGTATCGGCGCGCAGCTTGCGTATATCGATGGCTTTTTCACCCTCGGTCCCGACCATGACCGGCAGGGCATACTCTTTGTCTTCCAGTTTAAGTATCGCGGTGTTAGCCATATTTGGGTTCCTCAACCAAGCTATTTCCAGGCCACTTGCAAAGCGAATAGAGCGTCAAAAGATACCCTGGTTCTTGCCGGGGCATAATGGAGTCTAATTCTGCCCTTCGCGGGCCGGCCGAGCCGCCAAGGCCGCAAAATTTCGATAGATTTGCAATCCCCGCGCCTGGCTCTTTTCCGGATGGAACTGGGTGGCGAACAGGTTGCCCCGCCCGACGACCGCGGCGAATTGTCCACCATAGTCGCATTCGGCGATCACCAAGGACTTATCCGCCGGCGCGCAGTGGTAGCTGTGCACAAAATAGAACGCCTCGCCGGAGGCCGCCAGACCCGCCGCGATCGGGGTTTGGGGGTTGTTCCACTCCAAGGTGTTCCAACCCATGTGAGGAATCTTGAACTCTGCCGGTCGGCGAAACCGCACGACCTCTCCAGGCAGGATGCCGAGTCCCCGCACCCCACCCTCTTCCGAACGCTCGAACAGCGCCTGCATGCCCAAGCATACCCCGAGAAAGGGCCGGTCGGCCCGGATCCAGTCGGCCACGGCGCGATCGAGACCGGTGGCCCGCAGCGAACCCACGCAATCGCGCAGGGCACCCACGCCCGGCAGCACGAGCCCTTCGGCCGGCACGGCCTCCAACTCGGTCGGATTCGTGACTACGCGCGGCACCGCACCCACGGCTTCCAAGGCCTTGGTCACGCTCCGCAGGTTGCAGATGCCGTTGTCGATGACGGCGATGATCGTGCCGGCCATGACTCCGGCGCCCTAAAGCGTCCCCTTGGTGCTGGGCAGCAGGTCGGCCGCCCGCGGCTCGATCGCCGTGGCGGCATCGAGGGCGCGGCCCAAGCCCTTGAAAATCGCTTCCGCAATGTGGTGGGGCTCCTCGCCGTGGATCAGCTCGACATGGAGATTTGCCCCAAGGGCATTGCTCAACGCCCGGCAGAACTCCTTGACGAGGATCAGGTTGAAATCGCGGACGAACGGATTGGGCGCCTCGACCCGGTAATCGAGATGCGGCCGGCCCCCCAGATCGACCACGACCCGCGCGAGCGACTCGTCCATCGGCAAATAGAAAAACCCATAGCGGCGGATCCCCACTTTGTCGCCCAGCGCATCCTTGAGCGCCGCGCCCAGGGTAAGGCCGACGTCTTCGACCGTGTGATGATAATCCACCTCCACATCGCCCTTGGCCGCGACCGTCAAATCGAAGAGCCCATGTTTGGCAAACAGGCTCAACATATGATCGAAGAATGGGATGCCCGTTTCGATGCGCGCCTCGCCCCGCCCGTCGAGGGCGATCGTGAGGGCGATATCGGTTTCCGCGGTCTTGCGGTTGACCGTCGCTACGCGGCTGGGGGTGCTTTTAACCATGCGTCGAGGGATTCGTGCAAAACGAGCATTTCGTCGTCCGTTCCGACGCTGACGCGCAAGAACGATGCGGTCAAGGCGTGGCTCGGAAAGTAGCGGACGAGGACCTTCCGGCTGACGAGAAAATCGTAGGCGGCCCGCGCCACCTCGGGTCCGGTCCGGCCGAGCCGGTCTCGTGGTTCCACAAAGATGAAATTGGCCTGCGACGGGTAGGCGAACCAGGCCCGCCGTCCGGTCCAATCCCGATACCAGGCGTCCCGAGTGCGGATGATCTTCTGCCGGACCTGGTCATAGTACGCGGCGTCGGCCAGAGCCGCCAGACCCGCCGCCTGCGACAGGCGGTTGACGTTGTAACTGTCGCGAATGCGGTCGAGCCAGCCGATCACTTCGGGATCGGCTAGCGCATAACCGACCCGCATCCCGGCGAGCGCATGGGATTTCGAGAATGTCCGCACCACGACGAGCCGCCGGTGGCGGGCCAGCAGCGGCACCGCATCCTCCTGGGCAAACGCCGCGTAGGCCTCGTCGACCACCAGGAGGCCCGGAAAGGTCTCCAGCGTTCGCGCGATGTCCTGGCGGCTGAACCCGACGCCCGTCGGGGCATTCGGCGAGGTGAGAAAAAACACCTTCGCCTTCGATCCGGCGATGCGGTCGACCGGCAGGCGCATGCTCCGGTCGAACTCGACCGACACGGCCGCGCCGTCCTGGATGCCCACGAGCACCGGATAGAGGGAATAGCTGGGGAAAGTGAACCCGGCCGGCGCCACGGCCCCCGTGCAGCACCGCACCAGGAGCCCCAGGACCTCGTCCGAGCCATTGCCGACGAACACCTGGGACGGCTCGAGCCCATGGACCCGGGCCAGCGCCTCCCGGAGAGGAGCGCTCGTCGGGCTGGGATAGAGCCGGAGCGCCGCGCCCCCGTCGCGCAATTCCCGGGTCAGCGCCTCGACCACGCCGGGACTGGGGGGATAGGGGCACTCGTTGGTATTGAGCTTAACCCAACCTGGGCCCACCGGCTGGATGCCCGGCGTATACGCATGTAATCCGGGGACATAGGGGAGCACGCAATCCGACAATTCCGAAGAAGCAGCCACGCTGCAGCCTACCACGCAAGGCCCTCGACTAACAGTCAATTGAAACGGATTCACGCCTTGAGCCGGGGGCGGGGAAGCGCGACGATGCGGGGTCTCCTCCCGAGCGAACTCATGCGAGCCTATTTCCTACGCCGATTCCTGCTCCTTCCGCCCACGCTCATCGGCATCACGCTCATTGTCTTTTTCATTACCTGGATTGTGCCGGGCGGACCCTTGGAGCAGGCCTTGATGCGCGCCCAAAACTCCTCCGGAAACCGCGGCGCGCGCATGGGAGCGCAAGCGGCCGCCCTTTCCGCCGATCAGATCGCCCAACTCAAGAAATACTATGGCTTCGACCGGCCGTGGCCCATCGCCTACGGACGGTGGCTGGGCAAGGTGGTCACGGGCGACCTCGGCGTATCGTATCGGTACAATGAGCCCGTCCTGGATCTCATTGCCGAGCGGTTTCCCGTATCGCTTTTCTTTGGAGGCATCACCCTCGTGCTGACCTTCGGGGTCTGCATTCCCTTGGGAATCCTCAAGGCCATCCGGCACAACACCTGGATGGATACCGTTTCCTCGATCCTCATCTTTATCGGCTACTCGGTGCCGGGCTATGCCCTCGGGGCGTTGCTGCTCGTCTACTTCTCCGCGCGGCTGGGTTGGTTTCCCTTGAGCGGGTTCGTCGGGGAAGACTACACCGACCTCTCGTTCTTCGGAAAGATCGGCGACAAACTGCACCATGCCGTGCTGCCGTTGACGTGCTATTTGGTGGCCAGTTTCGCCCTGGTCACCCTTCTGATGAAGAACCACCTGCTCGACAACCTGGCGGCCGATTACATGCGGACCGCGGTGGCCAAGGGCGTTTCCGGCCGCAAGGCGGTCCTGACCCATGCGCTGCGCAACTCGCTCATCCCGATCGCCACCGCGTTCGGTCAAAGCGTCGTGCTGCTGGTTTTGGGCTCTTTCCTGATCGAAACGCTCTTCGACATCGATGGCATCGGGCTCCTCGGCTACACGTCCGTATTGGACCGCGACTATCCGGTCGTCATGGGCGACCTGCTCATCAGCTCCCTGGTGATCCTGCTCGGCAATATTCTATCCGATGCCCTGGTGGCGCTGATCGATCCGCGGGTAAAGTTCTCCTGACGGTCCATGCGCTGGCGCCTGAATCCACTCACGCTTGAGAAATTCCGACGCTTTCGCCGGGTGCGCCGCGGTTGGTGGTCGCTGATCATCCTGGGCGGTTTGCTCGTGCTCGCGATCGGCGCCGAACTCCTGGTGAACAATCGGGCGCTCATCGTCCACTACCGGGGCCACAGCTACTTCCCCACGTATTCGCGTTTCCATCCCGGTTCCGACTTTGGCGAGCCGTACAGCTACGAGGTCGACTACCGCAAGCTCAAGGCGCGCTTTGCGACGGATCCGGCAGGCGGCAACTGGGTGATCTTGCCGATCGTGCCCTACAATCCGTACGAGAATTCGTTTGTCTCCGGGATCTACCCGCCCACTCCGCCGTCGTTGGCCGATCGCCATTTTCTGGGCACCGACACGACCGGACGCGACGTGCTGGCGCGCCTGTTTTACGGCTTTCGCACGGCGATGATCTTCGCCCTGCTCTACCTCGTCCTCGTCTACCTGATCGGCATCTCGATCGGTTGCGCCATGGGCTATTTCGGGGGGGCATTCGACCTCGCCGCCCAGCGGGTCGTGGAGATTTGGTCGAACCTGCCGTTCCTTTACATCGTGATCATCGTCGCGTCGCTCATGACGCCAAACCTGACGACGCTCCTCGTCATCGTCGTGCTGTTTTCATGGACCGGCATGACCTATTACTTGAGGACGGCCACTTACCGGGAAAAGGCGCGCGACTATGTGGCGGCCGCCGAGGTCGCCGGGGCCGGCAGCGGCCGCATCATCTTCAACCACATTCTGCCGAACGTCATCTCGACGGTCGTCACATTCATACCTTTCACGGTCAATGACGCCATTACGGCGCTGACCGCACTGGATTTTCTGAATTTCGGCCTGCCCCCGCCCACGCCCAGCTGGGGCGAATTGCTTCACCAGGGCACGTCAAACCTCTACGCGCCTTGGATTGTCACATCCACCTTCGTCGCGCTCGTGTTCGTGCTCAGTCTGGTGACGTTTATCGGCGAAGCGGTGCGCGAGGCCTTCGATCCGAAGAAGTTCACGATTTATGAATGACCTAAGTAGGAGGCTCGCCCGCTCCGCGCCGTCCGGCGCCGCCGTCGCCCTGATTTGGATCCTGGCCGTGGGCGGCTGCGCCAAACCAGCCGCGGAGACGCATCGCGATATCCGGCCGACCGCCGAAGCGTATTATCGGGCGCACCCCAAGTTCTTTCAGTTTAAGACGCCGGCCGACCTGCCGGCCGACCTGATTTGGCATGATGGCCACGAGGTCCCCCGATTTGCCGATCCGTCCGCCCAACGCGGCGGCACGCTGCACGTGGCGATACCCGATTTTCCCCGGACGCTGCGCTACTACGGTCCGGACGCCAACGAAGCCTTCCGCAGCTTTATTCTCGACGATGTTTGCATCGAACTCATCGAGCGGCAGCCCAACACCGGTCAATACTATCCCGGCCTGGCCCGCGCATGGGCCTACGACCGGGACGGCCGCACCATGTACTTTCGGATCGATCCCGATGCCCGGTTCGCCGACGGGGTTCCCGTCCGGGCGGACGATTTCCTATTCATGTTCTTCTTTTTTCAGAGCCCGGACATCGACGATCCGTGGTCGGCAAATTTCTATACCACAAACTTCACCCAAATCACCAAGTATGACGACCTGACGATAGGGATTTCCTGGAAGGAATCGAAGCCCGATCTCGAAACTTGGATCGGCTCGCTCTATCCCGTGCCCGAACATTTTTACGGGGATTTCGGCCCGGATTACACCCAGCGATATCAATGGCGCATCGAACCGACGACCGGAGCCTATACGGTCCGGCCCGACGACATTCACAAGGGCACATCGATCGACCTGACCCGAGTGCCCCATTGGTGGGCGGCCGACAAGCCGTTTTTTCGACACCGCTACAATCCCAACCGGGTGCGTTGCCGGGTCATTCGCGATCCGAGCAAGACGATCGAGGCATTCCGGCGGGGCGACATCGACGTCTTGGACCTGACGCGTCCGGTCGGTTGGTATGAGAAACTGCCCAACAGCGATCCCCTCGTGCAACGCGGCGCCGTCGCCAAGGTCGTTTTCTATAACCGCGTTCCGCGCGATCCATGGGGTCTGAGCCTGAACTGCGCCGATCCGCTGCTGGCCAATCACGACATCCGCGAGGGCATCGCCTATGCCGCAAATTTTGACCTGATCGACCGGCAGTATTTCCGCGGGGATTGGACGCGCATGCAGTCCGCCTCCGACGGGTTTGTCGAGGTTCCGCTCCCCGGCATCCATCCGCGGCCCTTCTCGGTTGCGCAAGCGCTCGCCCATTTCGCCAAGGCCGGATTCACGGCCCGCGGCTCCGACGGAATCCTGGTCAATGGCGCCGGGCAGCGCCTAGCGTTCGTGCTGACGACGCCCTACGAGATTATGCGGGATCCGCTCACCATCCTGCGCCAGGAGGCGGCCAAGGCCGGCCTCGAGCTGAACATCGAGATTCTCGACGAGACGGCCGCCTATAAGAAAATCGACGAGAAGCACCATCAGATCGCCTTGACCGCCATGAACGTGTCGACGCCGCCGGTCGAGCGCTATCCCCGATACTGGGAATATTTTCATTCCAAGAACGCCCATATTCCCAACACCAACAACTTTACGAACACCGCCGATCCGGAAATGGATCGCCTGATCGACGCTTACGACACGGCTCCGACGATGGATGATATCCGTCGCCTGGCCCAGGTGCTGGAGAAGCGCATCTACGACAATGCGGCATTTATTCCGGCTTTTGAATATACGTACTTTCGGGCCGCATACTGGCGCTGGCTGAAATTCCCCCCGACGTTTGCCACGCGGGAAAGCTCGAGCCCCGTCGGAGTTCAAGGCTTCGACTACGGGTTGGCTTGGATCGACGACCAAGCCCGTCCGGCCGTGCGCGCCGCGGCGCAGGGCGGTCAACCGCTGCCTCCGGAGATCCACGTCTACGAGCAATGGAAGCAACCCTGAGTTCTCGTTGAATCCCGCCGTGTCCACCGATCCCTTGCTCCGCGTCCGCGACCTCCGGGTCGGCTTCGCCACCGAGGACGGACTCGTCTGCGCGGTCGACGGGATCGACTTCGACATTCCCGTGGGCCGCACGGTCGGCATCGTGGGCGAATCCGGCTGCGGCAAGAGTGTGACCGCCCTGTCGCTCCTGCGTCTGCTCCCCCAGCCCTCGGGCCGCATCCTGAACGGGCAGGTTTGGTTCGAGGGTCGGGATCTCTTGGCGCTCCCGCTCACTGAGATGCACCGCATCCGAGGCGCCAAAATCGGCATGGTCTTCCAGGAACCGATGACCGCCCTCAATCCGGTGCATACGATTGGCCGGCAGCTGGGCGAGGT
>CAZWMF010000195.1:0-7304 GCA_964634535.1 uncultured Opitutaceae bacterium
CGCGCCGACGCTGGTGGCGGATTTTACGGATCTGGAAAAGTCCGCCATTATTTCGAGCAGGGATGGGTGCAACCTGCCGGCGCACGCGGTCAGCCTTCGCCGCATGGCGATGGCTTATGCGCGACTGGCCGACCCGGCATTCTGGCGCAAGCGCGGATTGGCGGAGCGCGCCGCGGCGGTCGAGCGCATCACCCACGCGGTGCGGACACATCCCTGGCTCGTTTCGGGCACGGGTCGCGCGGACCTGCGGCTTATGAGGGCCGCCGGCGGACGCCTCTTTTCTAAAGTCGGAGCCGAAGCGGTGTGGTGCGTGGGTATCCCGGAGGCCGGATTGGGCTTGGCGATGAAGATCCGTGACGGAACAAACCGGGCCGCGCCGGCCATCCTCGCGGAGGCCCTTCGACAGACCTGCCTGCTCGACGCGACCACTTGCCGCCGATTTCTCGAATCGGCCGAACAAACCATTCGCACCGGTGATGGGGCTATAGTCGGAACCTACCGGCCAGTCTTCAAGCTGATCCGGGCCGAACGACGGAAATGGACTTGATTGGGCCAGGTTCTCGGAGCTCTTTTGGGCCATGACCATGACCGTATTAGAGGTCAAAGCGCGGCTCGGACCGCTGCTGGACCAAGTTAGCAAGGGAGAGGAACTATTGATTCGCCGCAAAAATCGTGTCTTCCGTGTGGTAGAAGTGGCCGACACCGCCGCCATGCCCATCCGTCCACCTGGATATTTCTCATTCGACGGTGAACTGGCCGACCTCGCCGATCGCGCGACGCCCTCCCATCCCGAGAGAAATGATGAGTGAACCCTGGCGAGAATATCGCCGCCCGGATCATCCGGCCAGGGCGAGATAGGGATCCTCGTGCAGGTCGCGGGCGCGGCGGCCGGCCAGCAGCTGGGCGCATGCCCGGGCGTTGGCCGCGACCACGGCCAGCACCAGAACCAGAAAAAGGCCCGTCACCCCGGCATCGATCCGCGCGTTCAAGATCTGGCGGCGCAGGGCGACGGCCGCCGGGCCGACCGCGGCGGGCAGCTTGGCCGCACCGGCTTCGGCCGCGCTGAGGAACCCGAGCCGGGGATCGGCGGAAAAAATCTTCAGGTAACCGGCCGACATCGTGACGGCGAAAAGCCAGGCCAGGGGCAGGAGCGTCACCCAGACGTGGCGCGTCCGGCCCATCTTGATGAGGATGGTCGTGCCGAAGGCGAGGGCGATGACCGCGAGCAATTGGTTGGCGATCCCAAAGATCGGCCAGAGCGAATTGATTCCGCCCAGCGGATCGACCACGCCCTGGTAGAGGAACCAGCCCCAGGCCCCTACAAATAGACCGGTCGCCGCGACATTGCCCGACCACGAACCGGTTCGGCCGAGCGGCTTCCAGGCAAAAGCGAGCAAATCCTGAACCAGGAAGCGCCCCACCCGCGTGCCGGCGTCGAGCGTGGTCAGGATGAAAAGCGCCTCGAACATGATCGCGAAATGATACCAGAGCCCGAGGGCCGCCCGGCTCTTGAAGGCCCCGGCAAATAGATGGGCCATGCCCACGGCGAAGGTCGGCGCTCCGCCGGTCCGGCCGAACATGGTTTTTTCGCCCACGCTGCGGGCGAGGGCGCTCATCTGGTCGGCGGTGACCGGAAAGCCCAATCCGCTCACCTGCGCCACCACGGCCGCCGGCGCCCCGGCAACGTTGATCGCGAAATACTCGCCCGGCTGCATCGCGCAGGCGGCGATGAGCGCCATAATCCCGACGCACATCTCGGTCGCCATCGCCCCATAGGCGACGAAGCGAATGTCCGACTCGCGCGCCAGTATCTTGGGCGTCGTGCCCGAAGCGATGGTCGCGTGGAAGCCGGAGATGGCCGCGCAGGCGATCGTGATAAAGCAGAACGGAAACACCGGGCCGGCGAACACCGGCCCGCTGCCGTCGATGAAGCGCGTCAGGGCCGGCATTTGCAGGCGCGGCGCCAGGCACACGATCGCCGCGGCCAGACCGCCCACCGTGCCGATCTTCATGAAGGTGCTCAAGTAGTCGCGCGGAGCGAGGATGAGCCAAACCGGAAGGATCGCGGCGCCAAAGCCGTAAACCATGAGGATCCAGGCTAACGGAACCGGCCCCAGGCTGAACCAGCGCTCGAGCGCCGAGCCGGCGATATATTGTCCACCCCAGACTGCCGCCAGCAGACCGATGACGCCGGCGATGCTGATCGCCACCAAAGCGCGCGCGCGGTAGCCGCTCGCCTTCATGGCCACCCCGATCGCGACCGAGATCGGCAGCGTGGCGGCGATGGTGAAGAATCCCCACGGGCTGTTTGCGAGGGCTTTGACCACCACCAAGCCGAGCACCGCCAGCAAGATCACCATGATCGCGATGATGCCGGCGAGGGAAACCAGGCCGGCGAACGGACCCACCTCCTCCTTCACCATCTGCCCCAGCGATTTTCCGCCGCGGCGGACCGAACAAAAGAGGACGACCGCATCGTGCACGCCCCCGCCCAGGGTGGCCCCGGCCAGCATCCACAGGAGGCCCGGCAGAAAGCCAAACTGGGCGGCGAGCACCGGCCCGACCAGCGGGCCGGGGCCGGCGATGGCCGCGAAATGATGGCCAAAGACCACCCAGCGGGGCGTGCCGACAAAATCCTTGCCGTCGGCGCGGGCCGCGGAAGGCGGGGCCCGCCGCGCATCCACGGAGAGCACGGTCGCCATGAGCCAGGCGGCGTGGAAGCGGTAGCCCACCGCGAACACGCAGCCGGCGGCCACGACCATCCAAAGGGCGTTGACCGGCTCGCCCCGCGACCAGGCGAGGATTGCGATGGCGCCGGTGCCGAGGACGACGACCGCCGTCCAGCCAAGCAGACGGAGCCAGCGGGGCGGGGAAACGCGGCTCATGGGAATCGCCCAAGCTGCCCCAGCCCGGCGGACTTTCAAGCGCCTTTTGCCGGCTTCGCCGCCCACACCGCCATCAAGTCGGGCGTGCCCTGGCTGCGCACGCCATTGTCCGACAGGATGTCGTCGGTCGCGTCCAGCAGCTCCTGCCGACGGAAAACCAAAGCCTCCCGGGAGCGCTCCGCAAATTCGATGCGGATGAACGGGTCGCGGGCGTCGCGCAGCACCGCCACCAATTGCCGCAGGTTGCGGATCTCGATCCCGTTGACGGTCCTCACCACCGCGGCCACGACATTGTCATAGCCCTTGACCAGGTCGTGCGGGAAAAACGGCGACGACACGAGGACGAGCTGTTCGCCCGGAAAAGCCGGCCGCTCGCCGCGGCGGGCCACCAAGGCGCTGCCCATCGCGCTCAACGCGTTGAGGTTCTGGGTGCTGTTGAGCCCGGCCATGAACTCCGCGGTGGCGGCCGAAAACACGATCGGCCCGAATACGAAGTAGGATGGATAGCCGCCCGCAAGATCGGGAACCAGCATGGATCGCTCCCGTCGCACCGGCAGGGCCACGCGCCGGAGCTGACCGTCCCGGTAGACGGTGAGCGGCACCTCGTCGGCCGGTGCGATCTTTTGAATCATGTACTGGAAATTCACGCGCAAGAGCGGGGAAATCTTCACCATCCCTTCGTCGTCGATCGGCGTGTCGCCAATGCGCGTCAGGATGTCCCAACGCCGGAGCGGATAGTCCGCACCCGCGTCGTCCGGCCGGGTCACCACGAGGCCGCGGACCAAAGGACCGGCGTGCAGGAACGCGCGCAGCGCCGGGTTTTGCAGACTCTGCAATTCGTCGAACATGGCCGGCTTGGCATAGGTCCGGCCGCCGGCCACGCCCTTCAGGAAGAGGTTCACCTCCTCGGCCGGAATGATGTAGCTGATGTTCTGAGCCTCCCCGCCCAGCCGGCTGAAGGCCACGCCCACCATCCGGTCGCCGACCACCGCCGGGCCGCCGCTGTTGCCCGGATTGATCGCGGCGTCGATCTGAATCCGGAGGCCGGAAACCGGATAGTTGTAGCCGGTGAACTCGATGCGGGAGACAATGCCCTTGGTGATCGACAGGCTCGTTCCGCCCGTCGGATAGCCGTAGACCAGCACCGGATCCTTGACGTTGGGCAACGCCTCGGCGCGGGCCAGCGGCGGATGGGTGTCGAACAGGGACTCGTCCTCCAACCGGAGGACCGCCAGGTCGATGCCCGGCGAAATCGCCTCGACCTTGGCCGTGATCTTGTCGCCCGACTGGTTGGCCTGGACCTGCACTTGGCTCGCGTAAAGAACCACATGGGCGTTGGTCAGGATCCGGTGACCTTCGATGACCGCACCGCTGCCGCTGACATCCTGCGGCGGCTGTTTCGTCCACGGTCGATAAGGATCGGGCAATCGAACGGTGGCGAAGATCTTCACCATCGCGTTTTCCACCGGCGAGCCCGGGCCCGGGTCGGCGGCGACGCGCGCTGACAAAGCGCCGGCCGACAACGCGATCCAGCCAAGGCGAAAAAATCCGCGGAAGCGGCCAGCGTGGATATTGAGGCGGGCGGACCGGAGGCGCAAAGACGGCTGGAACGGCATTGGGGTGACTGGGCCGAAGGGCTAGCGGCTGGTGCCAGCCAGGGCGAGGCGAATCGCGCCCGGGCCGGAAAAGCCGGTCCCTACGCGACCACCGCCCGCGGTCCCTTGAGGCCCAGGCCCTCCGCCACCGACCCGCATAGCCCGACAAAACTCTCCTCGGCGTGACCCAAGCGGCGGCCCTTCCAATAGGCCACGGTCCATCGGCGGACCAGCCGACGTTCGCCCAGGGGCAGGGCGACCAGTGTGCCCTTCTCCAATTCGGACCGGACGATCCACGGAGCCCCGAGTCCCACGCCCACGCCCAGCTTCACCAGCTCCCGGATCGCGTCCAGGCTGCCCGGTTCGATCACGTTGGACAGCAGCACCTTCTCTTCCCGGAAATATTCGCTGACCAACCGGTACACGCAGCCGGCCTTGCGATCGACGATCAAGGTCTCCTGGGCCACCGCCTCTCTCGGCACGCCCCCCGAGCGGACCCAGGGATGTTGCGGAGCCACGAGAAAGCAGATCTCGTCCTCGAACAGCGGCAAGCAGACGAGATCGACATGGTCGGCCGGCGCCGGCTCGACCATGACCGCAAGGTCGACCAGGGACGCGCGCAACAGCTCGATCTGCCGGCTTTGGTCACCCGGCTCGATCATGATGACGCAATGCGGAAAGCTTGTCCGGAACTCCCGCAAAGCCGGCGGCAGGATGTGCTCGCAGGCGGTCGTGCTCGCCCCGACCCGCAGGCGTCCCTGGCCCCATTGGGAGTGGGCGCTCATCTCCGAGCGGGCCGACTGCATCTCCCGCAGGATGTTCTCGGCGTGCCGCAGGAACTGCTCGCCGGCCGACGTGAGCCGCACGCGCCGGCCCACCCGGTCGACGAGCCGACAGCCGATGTCCTCCTCCAGGGCCTTCATGGCATGGCTGACCGCCGACTGCGTCAGATACAAGTCCTTGGCGGCAAGCGTAAAGCTTCCGCGCCGCGCCAGCGCGGCGAAGGCGTGAACCTGGCGGCTGTCGATCGTCGGCTTCATGGATGAAGTCGGCTCATAGTAGTGGCGGCCTGCCGAAGCAGCACGAATTACGCCACGTTGCGGCCGCTCAGGTCGGCGGATCGCCCAGATTGCGGACGGCCATCGCCCGCGCCGTCGCCTCGACTCGCGCCCGCAGTTCGGCCGGGGCGAGGATTTCCGCGTGGGGGGCCCACCCCATCACCCAACGCTCGACCTCCGCCAGCGCGCCAAGCCGCAGGGTGAGGTCCAGCCCTCCGTCCGGCCGCTCCGCGATTTCCTGCGACTCGTGCCAGACTTTCTCGCGGAGCCGGTCGGCCGCGGCGGGGTCGAAGCGGATCCGCACGACGTGATTGCCGCTGCCCACCAGGACGCCGAGCGCGCTCGCGAAAAACCGCTCGGGCGTGAAGTCCGCCGGCCGCTCAAAGCGCCGAGTCAAGAGTCGCGGCTCCTCGATGCGGGGCAAGGCGTACGTGCGCAGCGCGACCCGCTCCAGGTCCTTGCCCACCAAATACCAGAGATTTTCGCGGTGGGCCAGGTGGTAGGGCTGCACCCGCCGCCGCGTCGGCCGGCGTTCTCCCGGCTTGCGGTAGTCGAACTCCACCTCGCGCTGGTGCAGGACGGCGGAGCTGAGCGCATTGAAGACGCTCAAGTCGGCCTTGGCCAAGCCGATGTTCTTGAACGACACCGCGCGCAACTCCTCGGCTGGGGAAAACGATATCCGGTCCTTGAGCCCGCCGGTCAGCTTCTCGAAAGCGATCTCCAACTGGCGGTGAAACGGTGTGCCTTGGTACTGCTCGAGCGCCCGCCGGGCGACCAAGAGGGCCAGCAATTCCCCTTCGGTCACCTGCACCGTGGGAAAGGACGAAACCGGGTAGCTGTACCGGTACGCCTGGATCGCCGCGTCGAATTCGATCGGCAGATCGAGCCGATCGCGCATGAACGCAATATCGCGCAAAACCGTCTTGCGCGACACCTCGAGGAGCCGGCGCAGGGTACTGCAATTTGGCAATGTGTTGCGCCGCAATTCGTCATGAATGCGAAGCATCCGCTCCAAAGGCGGGCGGGAAAGTTGGGCGCGTGGAACCATTTATGCTTTCCAGCGTCTAGCATGATCGCCTGGGACAATCAATGTCCCAGGCGAGGGCTAAGGTGATCCGCATGAACTCAGAAATCACGTGGTATCACGACGGCGACCAGCACCGGGCCGTCGTCCTCTCCGAATGTCCCCGCGCCCGCCGCGCGCCCGACCCCGAGGCGACGGCGCTCGTGCGCTTCGAGAAGCGGTCCGGCGACCGCTGGGTGCCGTATGATCCCGATCCGGCCTCCGAGGTCTTCGCGTCGGCCGCGACCGCCAGCGACAGCCGGGCTTGGGACGATTTCCTCGGACTCCTGCCGGCGCCCGCCCGGCGTTTTCTCGCCTTTTTCATCTATGAACGGCTCGAAGCCTTGGCGGTCGCGACCCGCTGCCCCGATCTCTTGCCCGAATTGGAGGCGGTTCCTGCCCTGACCGCCTTCTTGGCCGCCCATGTCCGCCTGCGGGGCGCCGAAGGGCCGCGCTGGAACGAAATCAACGCGGTATACGAACACGGCGGCATCCACGCCGTGCTGGAATGGCTCGGCCTGCCTTCCGGCCGGCAGACGCTTTCGGTGTTGGCCCGGTTGGACGATCCGGAAATCCCCCGCTCGCTCGTCGCTCCGCTGCGTTCGGCGCTCTGGGAACCCGAGACCGTCGGCCAATTGGCCCGCGTCGATACCATCACCGGGCAGGACTTGGCCCAATTCCGCCATCCGTTGGCCGCGTAGCC
>CAZWMF010000196.1:0-7302 GCA_964634535.1 uncultured Opitutaceae bacterium
AAGCCAGCGGAAATCCCCGACCTCAAAATCATGGAAGGCCTTAAGTTCGTAGGGTCGCAGGGCGGCCGAATCGCGCGGGGTTTGGGAATCGAGGAATAGCGCCGTGTCATAGATCACGAGATTGCGCCGGTCCGATTCGTCCGTGAAGACAGCGCCCAGATGGCGCCCATCCGGCGAGAAACTCGCCTGTTCAAATCCCGAGGCCCGAAAGAGATCCTCGGCCGGTATGGGGGCCGGGGCACCGGCGGCCCGGGCGGTCCCGGCAACCAGCCAGAGCGCCAGGGCGAGCCCGCCACCCGTCAGGGAGCGGGCGACGCGGGAACACCGGGACAGTCCTGCTCGTTTGCGCCGCGGCAGAACGGAGGGGGCTCCGGACGGACCAGTGCCGGACACACTCAGGCCTTGGTTTGGCCGATTTCGTTCAGAAGCTGGGCGAACCAGGGAGTCGCCGGATCGAAGGCCTTGCCGCCCTTGATGCGGCTGAACTCGATTGCGCGCAGGACGCCGCCGCGTTCCTCGTCGTGGCCGATCACGCCGCTTTCGCGGCGCAGGGCGCATTCGACGGCCAAATCGACACAGCTCTTGATGAGACGGATATCCTCGAGATTGGCGGGCGCCGAACGGGCGAAGTAGCCGCTCTTTTGGACGAGGACTTTTTCGGCGCCGAGCATCTTGGCGAACTGTTCGCCAAACCATTTGCCCGGGTTGATTGCGTCGAGCTTCACATGGCCGAACGCGTCCCGCGGCACCTCCTGGCCCTTGGCCTGCATCTCGGCAATGATGCTGGGCACGCCGGCGCCCTCGGAGACAAACAGGTTCACGTTGTCGCCGCGATCCATGACGGCCTTGAGGCGCGCGGCCTCGGCCGGAATATTCAGGGCGAGTTCGGGAATATATACCCCGTGGACGTCCCACTTCTCCCGGGCCAGGCCGATGCCGGGCACGAAACTCTGCAGGGCCAGCTGGCGGCGGTAGTACTGGGCGGTCGCCGCAGTCAGCCAGCCGCAGTTGCGGCCCATGACTTCGTGCACGATCAGCATGCGCGGATTGGCGCCGAGTTCGGCCACGACGTTGGCAAAATACCGGGCGCCCTGTTCGGCCGCGGTCCAGGCGCCGAGCGACTGGCGAATCGGCGTGACGTCGTTGTCGACCGTCTTGGGCAGGCCGATGACGGACAGGCCGTATTGGTTTCGCGCCAGAAAGGCGGCCAGTTCGGCGGCGGCCGTGTTGGTGTCGTCGCCGCCGATCGTGTGGAGGATCTCCACGCCGTCCTTAACCAATTGGTCGGCGGCCACCTTCTGCGGGTCCTGGCCGTCCTTCACCAGACCGCGTTTGACGCAGTCCTTCACGTTGGTGAGCTTGACCCGGCTGTTGCCGATGGGGCTGCCGCCGTAGCGGTGCAGCACGGCGGCCTGGGCGCGCACCTCGGGGGTGACGGCAAAGCTGTCGCCCAGCAGCAGGCCTTTGTAGCCGCCGCGGTAGGCGATGATTTCGACGTCGGGGGCGATTTCGGTGTACCGCTCGATCAAGCCGCCGACGGCGGAGCTGAGGCAGGGCGCCAGACCGCCGGCGGTCAAAAGCGCGACTTTCTTGGGATGGGCCGGGATGCTCATGAGTGCGCGCACTGTCTCAAGTTACCCCGAGTCTGTCCAGCCGCGAGGTCGGGCATCCCTTGGCCATGTCCGGGCCGAATGGCGACCGGGGCCCGGACTAATAGGGTCCCAGTTCCGGGTGCCGTCAGGCCTCGGGCGCCCAACGCACGGAGGCGAGCGAAGCGCGCAGGGCGAGGTAAATGGCCGCGGCGACCACGGCTTCCATACCCAGGAGCCATCCAAACCACCCGTGGCGCCAGGCCCAGGCGGCGAGACCGGCCAGGGCGAAGGACGGAATCATGACGCCAAACATGACGAGCAGCCGGTTGGCGGAGCCAGCCTCCTCGGGCGCCCGGGACAGGGGCACGCCCCGGCCGGATCGGCAGGCCACGAGGGCGAAAACCGGCGCGGCCATCAGGCCCGGCAGCAGCAGGGCGATCTGGGTGTGGTCGCGGGAAACAAACCAGGCGATCGCCCCAAATAGAGCGACCGTCGGCAACGCGAGAAAGCACAGGACGGCGCGCCGGGCTCCATGGGCGAGTGGCGCGGGCCCGACGATGGGTGCGATCCGAAACAGTTCGGCCGCCGTCCAGTTCTGCGAATAGCTGATCAGGTCGATGCCGAGCAGCGGCGCGATGCCGAGGTAGCTTCCGGCGAAGCCGACCATGAACGCGCTGGCGGCGTTCGCGCCGCGGGTCGGCAGCATCAGGGCGATCGGCATGATCAGCATGGGCGCGAGCGCGGGATAGACCCGCAGTTTCATGTCCCGATCCCGAGCAAGATAGGCCGCGGTCAGCCGGAAGGAGGCCCGGGAAACCGAATCGCGAAGCCACCAGCCGAGCGGCGGGTGTTCGACGAGCCAGTCCAGCCAACTGCGCCGACGCGATCGGGCCTGCATCCCCACCATTTCGGTCAACTGCTGGACGCCGGCTTGGTAGTCGCCGGCCAGCACGCCAAAGGCCAGGCCGAGCACGGCGCCCGTGCCGAGCACGGCCAATCCGGCCAGGATCCAGGAGGCGCGTGCGCCGCTGCCGGCCAGGGCGTCGTCGATCCCCCCAAACCATATCGGCGGCAGGAGCCAGCCCCACCAGGTTTCCGAGGTAAAATGGAAATGCTCGCGGTATCGGGTCAAAAACCGCGGGATGATCTGGCCGGCGAGCACGATGCTCAGCGAGACGACGATCTGGACCGCGGTGATGACGCCGTCCAGCCGCTCCCGGCCGAACCAGCGCAGGCAGAGTTGGTAGCCGACGACGATGGTGCCGATGCAAAAGAGCGTATCGGCGACCAAGGCGGCGGCGTGAACCAACGGGAAGTACCGTTGCCCGTCGGCGGCAAACATCCCGCCGACCAGCCCAACCAGATTCAAGGCGGCCGTCAGCCAAAGCGCCACCTGGACCATGACGCTGACCCGGGCCCAAAGCAGCGTCCGCGGCGCAATCGGCCGGTGCCCGAAAATGTCGGCCTCATCCCGGTTGAACAGCACTTCGCCGGCTGAACCGGCCACGAAGAGGCCCACCATCACAAACGTCAGCCCGTGGAGGTAGGCGGCCATGACGAAGACCGGTTCGTGCACGAGCGTCAGGCAAAGTGCGCCGAAAACGACGTAAACGCCCAGCATCAGGCCCAGTTTGGTGCCAACCGACCCGTGCGCTCGTTTCGCGTTGAGCCCCCGGAAGGCGCGGCCGCGCAGAAAGAGCAGTAGAAAGATCTTCCGCAGCGCGCGCGCTGGCGGGATCGCGCGTTCGTCGGCGGGGCTCGGCGAACCGGTCACGGCCTGAAGGTCTTGGCGAAGGCCTCCGCCCGTTGTTCGAGTTCGGCGCCGCCGGTCAGCTGCGTGAAGAGTTTTTCGAGCGAGGGGGCCTGATGGGCCGCCACCAAGTCCTCCGGACGTCCGTCCAGGAGCAGCTTGCCCCGGTCGATGATAATGACCCGGTCGCACACCCGCTCCACCACGTCGAGAATGTGGGAGCTGTAGACGATCGTCTTGCCTTCGCGGGCGAGGGTCTGGATGAGCGCCTTGAAGCCGACGGCCGCATTTGCGTCCAGGCCGTCGAGCGGTTCGTCGAAGAGCACGACCGGCGGGTTGTGCAGGAGCGCCGACGTGATGACGACCTTGCGGCGCATGCCTTTGGAGTAGGCGCCCAGCAGCTTGTCGCTCAGGGTATCGAAACTGAGGTCAAAAAACGCGATGAATTGGCGAATGCGTTCGAGCGCCGCGCGGCGGGGAATCCCGTAGAGGGCCGCGGTCAGTTCGAGGTATTCAAGGCCGGTCAGCGATTCGAACACCGCGGCCGATTCGGTGACGAAACCGATGCGCCGTTTGGCCTCGAGCGGGTCCCGGGCGATATCATAACCGCACAGGACGGCGGTTCCCTCGCTCGGCGCGATCATGCCGGTGAGCATCTTCAGCGTGGTGGTCTTGCCCGCGCCGTTGGGTCCGAGAAAACCCACGATCTGACCCGCGGGGATTTCAAAGGAAAGTTGGTCGACGGCCACCTGCGGGCCGAAGCGCTTGGTCAGCTTTTGGGCGGAGATCATCGCCGGGGGGGGGTGGGGGGGAGCCGTAGCTTGGAACGTCGGAACATCCGCGACAAGCGCGGTTTTGCATCCCGGTCGCAGAAACGGCTTCCCATCGGCTGCGCGGCCCCCTAGCCAGATGCCAGCATGACCGAAACCTGGAGATCCGTCGACCGTTACCTCGAGGCCCAACTCTTGCCACCGGACGGGGCCCTGGAGGCAGCGCTCGCGGCGTGCGCGGCCGCCGGTTTGCCGGAGATTCAGGTTACACCCATTCAAGGCAAGTTCCTTCATCTGCTCGCCCGGACCGTGGGCGCGCGGTCGATTCTGGAGGTGGGCACCCTGGGCGGCTACAGCACGATTTGGCTCGCCCGGGCGCTCGCGCCCGGCGGCCGGTTGATCACGCTCGAAGCCGAACCCCGGCACGCCGAGGTGGCCCGCGCGAATCTGGACCGGGCGGGCCTCGCCGACCGGGTGGACGTGCGGGTCGGCCGCGCCGCCGACTCCCTGCCGGTGCTGGCCCGCGAGGCGCGGATTCCGTTCGATTTCGCGTTTATCGACGCCGACAAGGCCGGCACGGCCGATTACTTTCGCTGGGCGCTCGGCATGAGCCGACCGGGCGGACTTATCGTCGTCGACAATGTGATCCGCAAGGGCGCCATTCTCGAAACGGCGAGTGACGACGCGGCGGTGCAGGGCATGCGCCGCTTCTTCGAGGTGCTGGCGGCAGAGCCGCGGGTGAGCGCGACCGCGATGCAGACGGTCGGCGCCAAGGGCTACGACGGATTGGCGGTCGCGTTGGTTCTCGGCTAACGGGCGGCGGAACCGGTTCACCCGCCGCCGGAACCGGGCGCACTACCCGGCGACCACGCCCTTTTTCAGGAGCACGTTGCCGTATTTGCGGGTCTCCCCCGTCATCACGACGGCGAAGGCGTGGCGGGCCCGCTCGTAAAAGGCCATGCGTTCGATTCGCGCGATCCGTTTCACGTCGGGCTCAAAGCGGGCCAGCAGCGCGCGGACTTCCGCTTCCACGGACGGGTCGGCCGTGTCGCCCGGGACCACCCGCATCAGGGCCACGGGTGCGGGGACGTAAGTGTCCAAGGGAAACAGCGGCAGGATCGCGCCCAAGAGCTGACTTACGCTGACGCCATCGGCGCGCAGGGTTTGCGCGTTGACCGAGTGGCCGGGGAAGTGCGCGTCGGCGAGGATGATTTCGTCGCCATGGCCCATGCGCGACAGGACGGCGAGCAGGTCGGGGCTCACCAGGGGAGAGATGGTGCGGAGCATCGGCCGGGATTTAGGCCGAAAATCCCGCGTTCGTCGACAGTTGGATGGATGATCCAAAATGGGCGGACACTCAGGCGGTAGGAAATTGGCGCGGATGCGTTCGGACGTCGCCGGCGACTGCCGGTTACGGCTTTCCCCTTGGAGCCGGTGGATGAATCCGGAGCGCCGCTCGTGAAGGCTGCCGGCAGGTGGATTCGCCGTTCGGTGACTTCGGTGTGACAGTCCGCGAAATTCCGCGCGACCGACTGGCGAATTCGGGAAGGCTTTGCATGTTGGGCCGAAATTCTAGCCACCATGACCACCCAGGAAATTGCGGAACGTCTCGTCGACCATTGCCGGGCCGGCAAGTTCGAGGAGGCGCAAAAGGAACTATTCTCGACCGACGCCACCAGCATCGAGCCGATGGACACGCCAATGGGCCCGCGGGAAACGAAGGGGCTGGACGCCATCATCGAAAAGGGGCGGAAATTCATGGCGATGGTGGAGCAAATCCACGCGATGGCGGTTTCCGATCCGGTGGTGGCCGATGACTCCTTCGCCTGCACCATGACGCTGGATGCGGACATGAAGGGCCGCGGCCGGACCACCCTGACGGAGTTGTGTGTTTATCTGGTCGAGAACGGGAAGATCGTTTCTGAACAATTTCATCCGTGAGAGGGTCAGGTTGAAAGACTTGACCTGACCCCTCGTGGCGACGGTCCGTTCGACCATGAACCTCGGTATCTAGGTCAAGTTTTTCAACCTGACCCTCTTGCCGATGTGATGACCGCGACTCCGCCGATCAAGATCGGAACGGCGAGGAGGCTTCTCAGGGGGAGCGACTCGCCGAGAAAAAGCCAGCCGGCGGCGACCGCCACCAGGGGGTTCACATAGGCATAGGTCGCGACGCGGGCGGCCGGATTGTGCTTGAGCAGCCAGATGTAGGTCGGAAACGCCACCAGGGAACCGGCCACGATGAGATAGAGGAATGCGCCCCAGGCGGTCGCACTGATTGCCGCGAGGTGGAGCCGGTACGGTTCCCCGAGGGCGCCCCCGATGGCCAGCATGATCGCGCCGCCGGCCAGCATCTGCATGGCGGCCGTCCAGGCGGGCGCGGCTTTGGCTCCCGTGTGTTTGGAATACACCGAGCCCAGGCACCATGCCGCCGAACTCAGGAATAGTCCGATCACGCGCAGGAGCGGAGGTCGCTCGCCGGCGGGGAAGGCGCCGGGGCCGAAGAGAATGAGCAGGCCGGCCAAGCCGACGACCAGACCGACGACGATCGTGCGCGACGGAGGGCGGCCGCCGAGCAGCAGCCACGAGAAGAACACCATGTAAAAAGGCGCGGCTCCCACCGCGAGGGCGCTCAATCCCGAGGGCACCGATTGTTCGGCCCAGCACACCAGGGCGTTTCCGCCGACCAAGCCCAGGCCGACCAGGGATTGATCGCGCCAACGCGCGACCGGCGGTCGCGGCCCTTGGCGCAACCGCAAGAAACCATAGAGCAAGCCGCCGGCGACCACGAAGCGCACGCCGGCCAGGAGAAAGGGCGGTATGCCGGCTACCGCCATCCGAATTCCCAGATAAGTCGTGCCCCAGATGAGGTAAATGCAACCGAAGGCGAGGAGCTGGCTGATGGGGGAGGGTTTGGGCTGCGTCACGGCGATTGGCCGGAGCGTGTGGGGTATCCCCCCTGCTGCCAATCCCCGAGCCGGTCAAGAGAGAGGGTCAGGTTGAAAAACTTAACCTGACCCGCCGCGGCGCTAGGCCGTTCGACCAAGGACTGGATTGCCTTGGTCTGGGTTTGACGGCCGACCCTCTCGGTTTGATCGACAAATGCACTCCGAATAAATCTCCAGCCCCTGGTGCTGAGATTGCCTCGATTTAGCGGACACCCCGGGTAAGCTGGTTGGGCGCTCCCGAG
>CAZWMF010000197.1:0-7298 GCA_964634535.1 uncultured Opitutaceae bacterium
GCGATCCGGCCAAAGTAGGTGATGCGCAGAGCACTGATTTGCCGGGGCCCGATCTGTTGAACCAACGTGCCCAGCTTGGCGCCCAGGTCCAGGTAGGGCCGCAGGATCTTGAGCGAGGCCGCGTCGATCGACGGCATGTTGACGGCGTTGCGGACGACCCCGCCGCCCAACACATCGGCAATCTGTTCGGCGATTTCGACGCCGACGGCGTCCTGGGCCTCGGCCGTCGAGGCGCCCAAATGCGGCGTCAACGTGACCTGCGGCAGTTTGCGCAGTTCGCTGTCGGCCGCCAGCGGCTCGTCCTCGTACACGTCGAGCCCGGCCGCCGCCACCCGGCCGGATTTGATCGCGGCAATGAGGGCGGTCTCCTTGATGATGCCGCCACGGGCGCAATTGAAGATTCGCACTCCCTTCTTGGTCTTCTCGAGCGCCGCCTCGTCGATCAGGTAGTGCGTCTCGTCGGTCATCGGCATGTGGACCGTGATGAAATCGGATTGGGCGAGCAGGTCGTCGAGGGAAACGGCCTCGACCTGCATCGACTTGGCGCGGCTGGGCGCGAGGTACGGATCGTAGGCGAGCACGCGCATGCCGAAGGCCTGCGCGCGTTTGGAAACTTCGCTGCCAATTCGGCCCAAGCCAATTATCCCTAAGGTCTTGCGAAATAGCTCAAGGCCGGAAAACGACTTGCGGTCCCATTTGCCCTCGCGCATGGACGCCGCCGCCTGAGGCACCGGACGGGCCCCGCACAGCAGATGCGTGAAGGTGAGTTCCGCGGTCGCCACGGTGTTGCCCGACGGCGTGTTCATCACGATGACGCCGCGCTCGGTGGCCGCTTCCACGTCGACGTTGTCCACGCCCACGCCAGCCCGTCCCACCACCTTGAGATGCGGGGCCGCCGCGATCACCTCGGCCGTGATCTTCGACTCGGACCGAACGGCAATCGCGTCGACATCACGGACCAACTCCAGCAGCTTGGCCGGCGTGGAGCCATAGGCCTCCACGACTTCGAGGCCGGGCTGCTGCCGCAGCAAGGCCACGCCTTTGGGCGAGATTTTATCGGCGACGAGGACTTTCATAAGGGTTTCCGGCTAAGGAAAAATGCAGCTGAGAGAAGAGAGCCTGGCCCCCGCGGTCAAGCGATGATGCGGGGAGTCATGCCGGGAGGTCGTCGGTCGGTCCCGGATGGGCCGAGCGCCTTTCGAGGTCGTGCGCGAATCGGCGGATCTTCGCAAATACGATAGCGAGCCCCCCCAGGATGACGACCAACGCCAAAAAGTCATAGGCCATCCAATCCCGGCGCTCGAGCAGGCCCCCGATGGTCGCCGTGGCCGCGATCGAGATGCCCCAAAAAAGCAATAGGCGGCCGCCATACTCGTTGATTTCCAGCCAGGCTTCTTCGGACCGGTAGGCTTCCGGGATCCGGCAGCCGTACCAGGCATTCATCCGCACCTTGCGCCGAATCAAGGGCACGGACATCGCGATGGTGAGAATCGCCGCGAGGAGATGAACGATCACGACCGGGTTCATGGGGGGTAACCTGAGCCGTGCCGAGCCTAGAACCGCAAAACAGAGATTGGAAGTTTCAATCAAAGTGCCTCAGATTGGAGGCGCTTGCGCCCAACTTTGACCGAATCGCCCTCCACCCTCCTCGCCGCCGGCCTTGCGGCAGTCCTGCTCGCCGGATGCGAAGTTGGCCCAGATTACCGCCGGCCCGCCGAGGAAACCCCGCCGTCCTTCCAGGAAACCGTGCCGTGGAAAGTGGCCGCACCCCGGGACCAGGTCCCCAAGGCCGATTGGTGGCGGATGTTTGCCGATCCGACGCTCGACCGACTGGAGACGTCCGCGGGCAAAGCCAATCCCGACGTCCAGGCGGCCCTCGCCCGGGTCGAACAGGCGCGGGCGATCGCCCAATTGAGCCTGGACGCCCTGCTGCCCGGCGTGAATCTGAACCCCACGGCCTCCCGCGAACGCTACGCCGAAGGCCGGTCCCTCCCCCCCGGCTCGCCCGAGGCGGCCTACACGGCCAATTCCTTCGATCTGTCGCTCGTCCTCAACTATGAGGTCGACCTGTTCGGACGCGCCCGGCGCGAATTGGAAGGGGCGCGCGCCCTCGCCGAGGCCCAGGCCGACGCCTATGACAGCGTCCTCCTGAGCCTGCAGGCCGAAGTGGCCCAGGACTATTTCACGCTGCGCGGCCTCGTGACCCAACGGACCGCCCTCCTCGAAACAGTATCCGGGCGCGAGGAGGAACTCGATCTCGTGCGCAAGCGCCGACAGGCGGGCGCCAACGACGACCTGGATGTCTATCGGGCGCAGACCGAATTGGCGTCGGCCCAAAGTGCGGAGTTGGCCGTCGAGCAGCAGATGGCGACCTTGCGCCACGCCCTGGCCACGCTGCTCGGCCAGGCGCCGGAGGGTTTCACGCTCGCCGCCACGCCGCTCGTCCCCGAGCCGCCCGCCGTGCCGGTCGGCCTTCCGAGCGACCTGCTCGAACGCCGGCCCGACATCGCGCAGGCTGAGCGCACCATGGCCGCGGCCAGCGCGGGCATCGGCGTGGCCAAGTCTGCCCTCTTTCCCGTGGTCGGCCTGACCGCCTCGGGCGGATTCAACAACGAAACCTTCTCCAAACTCTTCGATTCAGGCAGCCGCGAGTGGACGCTCGCACCCTTCGCGTCCCTCCCGCTCTACCAACCGGGCAATTGGGCCAATTACCGACGGGCCAAGTTCGTGTTCGACGAAGCGACGGCCACCTACCGGGGCCAGGTCCTGGCCGCGTTTCGCGATGTCGAAGATTCCGTTTCGGCGCTGCGTTACCTGGCCGACCAAGCCGCCGTCACCAAGCAAGGAGTGACCGCTTCAAGACAAGCCGCCCGCCTATCCCTATTGCGTTACAAGCAAGGGATTACCGACTACTTCGAAGTCATCGACGCCCAGCGCACGCTATTAGACCTGGAAATTCAAGATGCGCAGCTCGAAACCGGCCGTTTTGTATCTACCGTGCTCTTGGTCAAAGCCTTGGGTGGGGGATGGCAATAATGCATTCTGATTTGTTGGAAATTGGCACGAATCCCGCATACTCACCGGAACCCGCTGGTTATCTCCTGATATCTAACCGAGTGACATGATGGCCACACCCGCCAAAGCCGCCCGCGATCTGCGTTTTGACTCCTTGCGCGGACTCATGCTCGTCATGATGACGGTCAATCACATACCCAGTTCGCTGCGGTTTCTGACGGACCGGTCGATGGGCATATTTTCCGCAGCGGAAAGTTTTGTGTTCTTGTCCGGCATCATGGCCGGCTGGGTGTATACGCGCCGGCGCCAGCGGGAGGGCTCCGAGGGCCTCTGGCGGGCCACCCGAGGCCGAGCCTCGATGATCTACCGCTGGCACCTGGGGTCGTTCCTGTGCGCCCTGGTGGCCGTTCGGCTGACCGACTGCCTGTGGGGCTTCTGCTCCCAAAATTCACCGCAGCTCTTCTATCAGAATCCGACCCTCGCCCTGGCCCTCGGCTGCACGCTGCTCTACCAGCCGGGCATGTTGGATATCCTGCCGCTCTACTGCGCCATGGTGGTCGCTCTGCCCTGGGTGCTCGATCAATTGGAGAACGGCCGGCGCTGGCTCATTCTCGGGTTGAGCGGATTAATCTGGTTCGCCGTGCAATGGGCTCCCCCGACCGATGGCGGGCAATTCTTCCCGGTGGTCGTCGGCAGCTTCAACCTCTTCGCCTGGCAGTTCCTATTCTTCACCGGTGTGGTCATCGGGCACGCCCGCGCCACGCCATTGAAGCATCCCATCGCCTTCAAGCCGCTCATCTTCGCCCTAGCGACTGGCTTGGCCGTGTTCGGCTGGGGCGTGGCCCATCTGCGCTGGCGGGTGCCCGGCACCGACGACTTGTTCGGGGCGCTCCTCAACAAGCCGGCGTTGGGAGCGATCCGCCTCGTCGATTTCCTCGCGTTTGCCTACCTGGTCGGAACCTTCGGCGCTCGCTTCCCGAAACTGCTCACCTGGCGGCCGCTCGCCTTCCTCGGGCAGCATTCGATCGCCGTCTTCGCGGTCCAAAGTGTCGTGGCCATCTTCGTCTGCCAGTTCACCAATCTGTTCGCGACCACGATCGGCAATTATCTCATGACGGCCGCCTGCATCGGCCTGCTCTGGGTACCCGCGGCCGTGCACCAATGGATCCAGACCCGCGGCCGCAAGAGCGTGCCGATCGGTTCTCGCCAACTGTCGCCGGCCTGAGTAGGTCGGAGGCATGACCGCCCCACGGCTGGAACAACAGGTTCGCTTTCTCGTCGAGATCGATCAGCTGAAGGAAGTCCTCCGGCAGACGCTGCTGACCCGCAGCCGCCGCCAGGAGAATTCCGCCGAGCATTCGTGGCACCTTGTCCTGGCCGCGATCGTGCTGGCCGAGCATGCCAACCCGCCGGGGCTGGACCTCGTGCGCACGCTCAAAATGGTCGCGATCCACGACGTCGTCGAAATCGACGCGGGCGACACCTACGCCTACGACGCCGCCCACGCCCAGGGCCAGCACGAGCGCGAGGCGATCGCGGCCGCGCGGATCTTCGGCCTTCTCCCCGCCGACCAGGCCGCGGAAATCCGCGCCCTCTGGGACGAATTCGAGGCGCGGGCCACGCCGGAATCGCGCTTTGCCAACGCCCTCGACCGCTTCCAGGCCGTGCTGCTCAATTGCCGCACGGGCGGCGTGACCTGGCGCCAGCACGGCGTCACCCACGACCGGGTTCTGCAGCGGCTGGCCCCGGTAAAGGACGGCTCGGTTGCCCTGTGGGAATACGCGGTCGCCATGGTCCAGGCCTCGGTCGAGGCGGGCCATCTGGCACCCGCCCCAATGGTGCGCGCGCGGCCCGCGACTTCAGGATAGGTCGCGGAACGAGCCGAATTCCGGCTCGAAGAGCCGGCGGTGCGTCCGAACGATCATCCCGTCGGTGAGGCCGGCCAACCAATCGCAGATCCGCCGGGCCTTGCCCGCGGGATTCTGCGCCTCGTCCACCAGCCGGCCGACCCGCGGCGGCAGAATGCGGATGGTGCGGCGGGGCTGCTCGACGTAGTTGTGCCAGCAGGAATTCCAAAGGTCGAACATGACTTTGCGCGCCTTGTGCTCGATCTGCTGAAGCTGCGGGCTTTCGAAGATGATGTCGTTGGCCAATTGCTTGAGGAAGCGCACATCCCGCTGGACGCGCGGCGAAACCACGAGCGCCAGGCGGTACCGCTCGGTCCGGTCGCTCAGGAAATTTTCCCGGGTCTCCAGGCGGCAGGCCCGGATGCACGCACCGACATGCACCGAAACCGTGCTCTCCAGCGTATCGGACCGGATTCCGTCAAATAGTTCGTCGAGCAGGCGCCGCCGCGGCCCGTCGATCGGCTGGCCGGCCGCCCAGCTCTCGATGCGTTCGAGCGTCAGAAAGCCGGCCTTCACCCCGTCGACGATATCGTTGAGCGAATAGGCGACATCGTCGGCCCAGTCCATGATCTGGCATTCGATGCTCTTGAACGCGTTCAGGCGCACGCCCCGCTCAAGATCGGCCGGAATCGCCCGGCCGCCGAAGACGAAGCTGCGGACCGCCGCCTGGTCGTCGTACAGAAAATGATTGGCCGGCGCCTCGGCGAACTCCCGGCGCAGCTTCTTGTACTTGAGCACCCCGTCGAGCAGGGCCCGCGTCGGCTGCATGCCGCGCACACCGTGCTCGTTCTGGTACATGGTGCCGGTGAGCAGGTGCAGGGTCTGGGCGTTGCCCTCGAATCCGCCCCAGTCCGCCATCAGCTCCTGCAGCGTGCGCTCCCCGGAGTGCCCGAACGGGGGATGCCCGAGGTCGTGGGACAGGCAAACCGCCTCGACCAAGTCCGCGTCGATGTAAAAATCGTCGCGCAGCGGGCGCCCGAGGGTCCGCAGGAAATGGCAGATGGAGCGGGCGATCTGGGCCACTTCCATCGAATGCGTTAGCCGGGTTCGGTAAAAGTCGTACTCGCCGGACAGGAAGACCTGGGTCTTCGACTGGAGCTTGCGAAAGGCGTGGGCGTGGATGATTCGGTCGCGGTCGATCTGGAAGGCATTGCGGTAATCGGTCTTCCGCGGGCCACCGAAGGTGTCGGCGTCGAACCGGCCGTAGAATCGGTTGGCCGTCATGCCGCCGTGTCGGTGCGCCGTTGGACCGATGCAATGTGAAGAGGATTTATCGTCGCGCCATAACCGACGTCACCTTCGATTTCGACTCGGCGGAGCAGCCGGGTGACCGTGACGTGATCGGGGGTCGGGACCTCGAAGGCGCGCCCATCGGACGTCAGCACGACAAAGGGCTCAAACGGCACCTGGGATTGCAGCTTCAGGATTTGGGCAACCATGACCGCGGCGTGCGTGGGATCGGGTTGGGGCATGGGACGAGCGTAGTGAGTTCCGCCTAATTAAGGCAAGTGAGTGCGACGTCGGTCCGCGACAGGTAACACAAAATCGAGCATGCGGCGGTAGCCTCGACAGGCCGAAAAACCACTCATAGGATGAATGGCATGATGATCCCCCGCAGCATGCGCGCGATCGCCAAGGTGCAAGCGGGGCCGGGGCTCGCGCTGGTCGAGGTGGCCGTGCCCGAACCCGGGCCCAACGACGTCTTGATTCGCGTGAAGCGGACGTCGATCTGCGGCACCGACCTGCATATCTACAATTGGGATGCATGGGCGCAGAAGACCATTCGGCCGCCGATGGTCATCGGCCATGAATTCGTCGGCGAAATCGCCCAGGTCGGCTCGAACGTGGTCGGGTTCCGGCCGGGCGACCTGGTCGACGGCGAGGGCCACATCGTGTGCGGAGCCTGCCGCAACTGCCTGGCGGGCCGCCGCCACTTGTGCAAGGAAACCAAGGGCGTCGGGGTCAACCGGGATGGTGCTTTTGCCGAGTTCCTTTGTTTGCCCGCGAGCAACGCGGTCCACGTGGATCCGTCCTTCCCCCTGGACGTCTTGTCCTGCTTCGATCCCTTGGGCAATGCCACCCACACCGCGCTGCAATACGACTTGGTTGGCGAAGACGTCCTCATCACCGGAGCGGGTCCGATCGGGGCCATGGCGACCGCCATCGCCCGACAGGCCGGCGCGCGCAAGGTCGTGGTGACCGACGTCAACCCCGACCGTCTGGCCCTGGCCGCCCGGATGGGCGCAACCCGCACGGTCGATGTGCGCCGAGAAAAGCTGGCCGATGTTCAACGCGACGTCGGCATGAAAGAGGGTTTCGATATCGGTCTGGAAATGTCCGGCCAGCCCTCCGCCTTGAACGACATGATCGACAACA
>CAZWMF010000198.1:0-7295 GCA_964634535.1 uncultured Opitutaceae bacterium
GAAACAGCGGTAGGCGTCGGCGGGCGTGCAGACGATGGGTTCGCCGCGGACGTTGAAGCTCGTGTTGATTAGTATCGGACAGCCGGTCAGGCGCTCGAAGGCCTCGAGCAGGCGCCACAGCCGGGGATGGCGTCCAGGGTCGACCGTCTGGACCCGGGCCGAATGGTCCACATGGGTGACCGCCGGCACGACCGAACGCGGGGTCCGCACCCGATCGAGGCCGGTTGCCGATCCGGCCTCCGTCGGCAGCCGGTGCGTTTCGCGCACCGGGGCGACGAGCAGCATGTAGGGGCTCTCTTCGCCGGGCTGAAGCTCGAAGTAGTCGGCGGCGCGGTCGGCCCGCACGATCGGCGCGAACGGGCGGAACGACTCGCGAAACTTGATCTTCAAGTTCATCACGCTCTGCATGGCCGGATTGCGGGCATCGCCCAGGATGCTGCGCGCACCCAGGGCGCGCGGTCCGAATTCCATCCGACCGTGCATCCACCCAACCACCTTGCCGTCCGCGATGAGGCGGGCGACCTCCGCGCAAAGCGCGTCGGCATCGGCCAGCTGTCGGTATACGGCCTGACGGTCCCGCAGGACGCGCGCGATCTCGTCCGCCGTGTAGGCTGGTCCCAGGAGAGAACCCTGCTGGGCATCGGGTTGCGCGGGGGTCCGCGCGTTGCCCAAGAGCTGGTGCCAGACGAAAAGGGCGGCGCCGAGGGCGCCTCCGGCATCGCCGGCGGCCGGCTGGATCCACAGCCGTTCGAAAGGCGATTCGCGCAAGAGCCGGCCGTTGCCGACGCAGTTCAGGGCCACCCCACCCGCCAGGCAGAGATTGCACAGACCGGTCTGCCGATGCAGTTCGCCGGCCATCCGCAGCATGATGAGTTCCGTCACCTGTTGGATGGACGCGGCCAGATCGCATTCGCGTTGGGTGATTTCGGCCTCGGGCGCGCGGGGCGGCCCGCCGAACAGCCGATCGAACTTGGGCGAGGTCATGGTCAGACCCGCGCAGTAATCGAAATAGGTCAGGTCGAGCCGGAACGATCCGTCCGGCTTGAGGTCGAGCAGTTTCTCGAGAATGAGCGGCGCGTACACCGGCTGGCCGAAGGGGGCCAGGCCCATGAGCTTGTATTCGCCGCTATTGACCCGGAAGCCCGCAAAATAGGTGAACGCCGAATACAGTAGGCCGAGCGAATGGGGAAAGCGCAGCTCGTGGGTCAGTTCGATCTGGTTGCCGCGGCCGCGGCCCAGGCAGGCGGTGGCCCATTCGCCGACGCCGTCGAGCGTGAGAATCGCGGCCTCCTCGAAGGGCGAAGGCAAGAAGGCGCTGGCGGCGTGGGATTCGTGGTGTTCGACAAAGACGCAGCGCCGACCGTAGCGGCCGCCGAGGCCGCGGGCGATTTCGGCCGGCAGGCGGAGTTTCTCGTGGACCCACAGCGGCATGGCCTGGAGGAAGGACCGAAATCCCACCGGGGCGGTGGCCAGGTAGGTCTCGAGCAGCCGTTCAAATTTACGGAACGGCTTTTCATAAAACACCACGAGATCGAGATCCTCGACGCGCAGGTTCGCGGCGGAGAGGCAATAGGCGAGCGCTTGGTGCGGAAACGCCGCATCGTGCTTGATGCGGCTGAAGCGCTCTTCTTGCGCGGCGGCGACGATCTGGCCGTCGACCACCAGCGCGGCGGCCGAATCGTGATAATAGGCGGACAGGCCGAGGATCGCGGTCACGGGAGAGCGGCCGGGTAATCGCGCGGCGCAGCGACGGCCGACCCGCGTGTCCTCAGCGGCGCCGCCGCTTGATGGAAAGCTGGGAAACGGCGAATCGGACGAAGCCTTCGAGCCGCTCGACCTCGGCGGGCTCGATGCCGGCCTTGCCCTTCAGGGCCTCTTCGGCGCGCTGGAGGGCCGTCTCGACCGCGTGCTCGTCGATTTTTTCCTCTTCAATCGCGTTCTCGGCGAGGACGGAAACCTTGTCGCCCGAGACCTGGGCGAAGCCGCCGCCGACTACCAGGGCGAGCGTCTTGCCGGCCTGGTGCACGCGCAGTTCGCCCGCCGCCACGATCGTGAGCAGCGGCACGTGGCCCGGCAGAATGCCGATCTCGCCCTCGACCGTCGGAATCACGACCGAGTCGATCGTGTCGCGGTAGACCGCGGCCTGCGGCGTGACGATTTCCAGGGTGAGCGGCATCGCCGGATTACTTCTTGCCCGAGACGGCGATCACCTCGTCGATGCCGCCCTTCATGTAAAAGTCGCCCTCGTTGACGTTGTCGAGCTGGCCTTCGAGGATCATCTTGAAGCCGCGGACGGTGTCCTTGACCGACACGTACTTGCCGGGCGAACCGGTGAAGACTTCGGCGACGTGGAAAGGCTGCGAGAGGAAGCGCTGCACCTTGCGGGCGCGGTACACCGTAAGCTTGTCCTCGGGCGAAAGCTCGTCGAGGCCGAGGATGGCGATGATGTCCTGGAGATCCTTGTAGCGCTGGAGCACGCGCTGGACCTCGCGGGCGACCTGGTAGTGTTCCTCGCCGACCGTTTCGACGGCGAGCGCCTTCGACACCGACGACAGCGGATCGACGGCCGGGTAGATGCCCAGCTCGGCGATCGAGCGCTCGAGCACGATGGTCGAATCGAGGTGGGCGAAGGTGTTGGCCGGAGCCGGGTCGGTCAAATCGTCGGCCGGCACATACACCGCCTGGAACGACGTGATCGAGCCTTTCTTGGTGGAGGTGATCCGTTCCTGCAGCATACCCATTTCGTTGGCCAGCGTTGGCTGGTAGCCGACGGCCGAGGGCGAACGACCCAGGAGGGCGGACACTTCGGAGCCGGCCTGCGAGAACCGGAAGATATTGTCGATGAAAAGCAGCACGTCCTGGTTCTTCTCGTCGCGGAAGTATTCGGCCATGGCGAGGGCGGAGAGGCCGACGCGCATGCGCGCGCCCGGCGGCTCGTTCATCTGGCCGTACACGAGCGCCACCTTGGACTTCGACAGGTCCTTTTGGTCGATGACCCCGGCCTCGGACATTTCATGGTAAAGGTCATTGCCCTCGCGCGAGCGCTCCCCCACCCCGGCGAACACTGAGTAGCCGCCGTGCGCCTTCGCGATGTTATTGATCAGTTCCATGATGACGACGGTCTTGCCGACGCCGGCCCCGCCGAACGCACCGACCTTGCCGCCCTTGATGAAGGGGCAGATCAGGTCGACGACCTTGATGCCGGTTTCCAGGATGACCGACTGGGTGTCCTGGTCGACCAGCGTGGGCGCGGCGCGATGGATGGGATAGCGCTTTTCGGCGATGACCTCGCCGCGCTCGTCCACCGGGTCGCCCGTCACATTGAAGATTCGGCCGAGCACGGCGTCGCCCACCGGCACGGTGATGGGGCCACCCGTATCGAACACGGTCATGCCGCGCTTCAAGCCTTCCGAGGACGACATGGCGATCGTGCGGGCCAGGCCGGCGCCGAGATGTTGTTCGACCTCGAGCGTCAACAGGTGGACCTTGCCGCCGACTTCAAATTCGACGGTGAGCGCCTGATAGATCGGCGGGATGGCGTGTTCGGCGAATTGGACGTCGACGACGGGTCCGATGACTTGGACGATCTGGCCGCTGTTCTTCATAGGGAAAAGGAGGGGATTCGGGGTTGGGCGCGCTAGCCGGCGAATTGCGCGGCGGCGATCTCGAGGATTTCCTGCGTGATCGCGGCCTGGCGGGCCTTGTTGTATTCGAGAGTGAGGTCGTCCAGCAGCTTGGTCGCGTTGTCCTTGGCCGTCTTCATGGCCACCATCCGCGCACTTTGCTCGGAGGCCTTGGCGGAGAGGATGAACTGATAGATCTGGCGATTGATGTAAAAGGGCAGCAGCGCTTCGAGGACCCCGTTGACGCTGGGCTCGAACACGATTTCGCGCGGATCTCGGCTGACCGTCCGGGTGGACTTGGTCTCATCGTGCAGGTTGTCGATGAACTCGCGCAGGCTTTTCAACGGCAGGATCGGGCACACCCGGGCCTCCTGGATCAGGGTGTTTTTAAAGCGCGGGTAGATGATCTCGATCGTGTCGATGACGCCCTCGAGGAACTGCTTGACCATGAACTCCGCGACGGTGCGCACGTCGCCGAAGGGCACGCGGTCGCTGATGGGAAAGTCGGCCACGAGGTCGCGCTTGGTGCGGGCGAGAAACTGGGCGCCCTTGCGGCCGACCGAGTAATACTTGGCCGGCGTCGCGATCTCGGCGACCAGCTTGAACAAATTGGCGTTGAGCGGGCCGCACAGGCCCTTGTCGGTCGTGACCAGCAGGATGCCGCGGGTGTGCACGGGCCGCTCGACCAGGAACGGATGGAGCGAGCCGTCCACGCGGGCGGCGATCGACGCCAGCATGTCCTCCATCAGGTTGGCGTAGGGCTGTCCGGCCAAGGCGACCTGCTGCGCCTTCTTCATCTTGGAAGCCGCGACCAACTCCATCGCCTTCGTGATCTGGCGGGTGTTCTTGACCGACTTGATGCGTCGGCGGATGTCGCGGGTGGACGGCATGTCTTAGCGGCGGTGGGGCGTCAGCGCGGGCGGAATCAGGCGGCGAAGGAGGCTTTCCAGGCGTCGACCGCGGTCTTGAGCTCGGCCTCGATCTCCGCGTCGAGGGCGGCCTTGGTCCGGATCTTGGTGAGCAGCGCGTCGTGGCGCGTGGCGAAGAATTCGCGCAGGGACACGGCGGCCGCGGTCACCTTTTTCATTTCGAGCGTATCGTAGTAGCCCTTCTGCATGGCCCAGAGGGTCACGACCTGCTGTTCGATGGGAATCGGGTTGAAGGCCGGCTGTTTGAAAAGTTCCACGATGCGCGAACCGCGGTCCAGTTGGGCCTTGGTCTTGGCGTCGAGGTCCGAGCCGAACTGCGCAAAGGCGGCCAGTTCGCGAAACTGCGCGAGTTCGCCCTTGAGCTTGCCGCCGACCTGCTTGGTCGCCTTGAGCTGGGCGGCCGAACCGACGCGGGAAACCGAGAGGCCGACCGAAACGGCCGGCCGGATGCCCTGATTGAACAGGTCGGTCTCGAGGAAGATCTGCCCGTCGGTGATCGAAATGACGTTGGTCGGAATGTAGGCGGAGACGTCGCCGGCCTGCGTTTCGATGATGGGCAGCGCGGTCAGGGAGCCCTTGCCGGCCAGACGGGCCGAGCGCTCGAGCAGGCGGCTGTGCAGATAGAACACGTCGCCCGGATAGGCTTCGCGGCCGGAGGGCCGCTTGAGCACGAGCGAAATCTGCCGATAGGCCACCGCGTGCTTCGACAGATCGTCATAAACGATCAGCGCGTCGTGGCCGTTCTCCATGAACCATTCGCCCATGGCCGCGCCGGAATAGGGGGCGATGTACTGATTGGCCGGATTGTCCGCGGCGGGCGCGGCGACGATGATCGTGAACTCGAGGGCGCCGGCCGCCTCCAGGGCCGAGATCGTCCGCACGATGTTCGAATTCTTCTGGCCGACCGCCACGTAGATCGAATAGACCGGCCGGAAATTCGGATCCTTCGACGCCAGGCCCACCTTGTTGATCTTGGCCTGATTGAGGATGGTATCGAGCGCGATGGCGGTCTTGCCGGTTCCGCGGTCGCCGATGATCAGTTCGCGCTGGCCCCGGCCGATCGGGATCATCGAATCGATGGCCATGATGCCGGTGAAGAGGGGCTGCGACACGGACTTGCGCACGATGATGCCGGGGGCGATTTTTTCTACCGGATAGGTCTCCTGGGCGTCGATCGGACCCTTGCCGTCGACCGGGCGGCCCAGGGCGTCGACCGCGCGGCCGAGCAGGCCGCGACCGACCGGCACCGACAGGAGGCGGCCCGTGGTCGTGACCTCGTCGCCCTCCTTCAGCTGGGAGACGTCGCCCAGGATGACGCAGCCGACCTCGTCCGCTTCCAGATTGAGCGCGATGCCGATGGCCCCGCCGGGGAACTGCACCATCTCGTTGTACATGACATCGGACAGGCCGTCGATTTTGGCCACGCCGTCCGCCAGGGTCCGAATCAGGCCGGTATTCTTGCGTACCGCCTGGGTGGACAGTTTGGCGATCTGTTGTTCGATTTGTTCAAGGACGGAGCTCATGGCAGTTGATTAAAGGGAGGGTTCAGACGGAGGCTGCCAGGGCGGCGAGTTGGCCGGCGATCGACGATTCGTAAACGTCGTCGCCCAGGCGCACGCGCAGGCCGGCGATCAGGGTTGGGTTGGGCTGGGCGGTCGCAGTGACGGTGCGGCCGTGTTTGCGGCCGAGCGCCGCGGAAATCGCTTGCAGGATGCCGGCCGGAAGGGCGCCGGCGTGTTCCACCACGGCCTGACTGCGGCTCAATTCCGCCGCGATCAGCCGCCGATAGGCCTTGAGCACCAGCGTGGGATTGGCCGGCCGGTGCTTCTCGACATAGGCCAGGACGCCGGCCACGCGCTCGGCCGACACGGAGCCGCCGTCCAGGCTCAATTTGAGGAGCTGGCGCGCGAATTCCTGGGCGGTTTTGGCGTGGGCGGACATGGACCGGTTCAGACTTGGGTCAATTCGCGGGCCGCGGCCTCGTTGTAACGGCTGCGGTCGGCGTCGCTCAATTCCCGGCCCAGCACCTGTTGGGTGGTGGCGACGACCAAGCGCGCGATTTCGGTCCGCGCCTCGGCCAGCATTTTCTTCTTTTCGAGCTCGATCGCCATCTGGGCCTTTTCGATCAGGCCGTTGGCCCGTTCGACGGTTTCCTTCAGCTGCTTATCCGCGAGCTCCTTCGAGGTTTTCTGGGTCTCGGCGATGATCTCGCGCGCCTTGATTTGGGCGTCGTGGATCTGCGCGTCGTAGGCCTGTTGGGCCGCCGCGAGCTTCGCCTTCATCTCATCCGCGTACTTGAGGCCGTCCTCGATTTTCTTCTGGCGGTCGCCGATCGTGGCCAGGACGGGCTTGAACGCGAAGTACCACAGCAGGGCCGCGATAACGAGGAAGTTGACGATCTGGGCGATCAGAAACGGCCAACGCACGCCAAACTGGTCTGCGATCTTATGCAGGGTCTGCATGAACGAGCCATCGGTGGCGGTGGCTTGCGCGAGAATAAGCACGGGAGCGGTCATGGCGGAGCGGAACGGGTAGCGCGCCGCCGACCATGCGGCGGCGCCAACCCGGAAACGAGGGGTTTATTTACCGAGAAACAGCGAGTAAAACGCGACAGCTTCGGCGAGGGCCATGCCCAGGATGCCCTGAACGAGGATCTTGCCCGAAGCATCGGGATTGCGGCCGACGGCCTCTACGGCCTTGGTGCCGACGAAGCCGACGCCGAGGGCGGCGCCCAAGCAGCCGA
>CAZWMF010000199.1:0-7271 GCA_964634535.1 uncultured Opitutaceae bacterium
GTGCACCACCTCGTGGCCCAGGTGAGCGGGCGGCTGCGGCCCGAGGTGGCTGCGCTCGATGCGGTGGCCGCGCTGTTTCCGGGTGGGTCGATCACCGGGGCGCCCAAGATCCGGGCGATGCAGCTGATCGCGGAACTCGAAACCGTTCCGCGGCACGCCTACACCGGGGCGGTCGGGTACCTGGGCTTCGACGGAAGCTGCGACTTCAATATCGCGATCCGCAGCTTTTTTCTGAGGAACGGACGGGTCCGGTTTCACGCCGGCGGCGGCGTGGTTTGGGATTCGGAGCCCGCGGCCGAGTACGCGGAGATGCGGGACAAGGCCCGGGCCCTGGAGCGGGCGCTCGGCGACGACGCGCCCGGCGCGGACCGGCCATGAACGGATCGGTCCGGGTGATGATCGACGGCCGGCTCGGTCCGGCCGCGCGGGCCCGGGTGTCGGTGTTGAGCGAGGGTTTCCAATTTGGCGCGGGCCTGTTCGAGACGCTGCGCGTCCAGGGCGGTCGGCCGGTATTCTTCGCCGAGCATGAGGCGCGGCTCGCGCGCGCGGCCACGGCGCTCGGCTTGGGGCTCGCCGCCCGCCCGGGGGCCCGGGCGCGCTGCCAGCGGGTGATCGCCGCGAACGGCGGACGGTGGGGCGGCCTCAAATGGGTGCTGTACCGCAACGAGGCGGGCGGGACGGGCGAGGCGATCTTCAGTCGAAAGAACCCGTATGTTGAAAGTGACTACAGGCGGGGTTTCGCGCTCGCCTCGGCGGAGGCGCGGGGCCGGGGCCTCAAGACGCTGGCCTATCTCGACCACTGGCTCGCTCGCCGGGCGGCGCGGGCGGCCGGGGCGGACGAGGCGCTGTGGGTCGCGCCCGGCGGGGAGGTGCGCGAAGGCTCGGGCACGAACATTTTCGCGGTGGACGGGGGCGTCCTCTTGACGCCGCCGCTCGACGGAACCATCCGGCCCGGGGTGGCCCGGGCGCGCGTGGTTCGGCTGGGCGCGGCCCGCGAGACGGTTCTGCCGCTCGCGCGGCTGCTGGCCGCCGATGAGGTCTTCGTGACCAACGCGCTACTGGGCGTCATGCCGGTCGCGCGGGTCGACGGGCGGGCCTTTTCGCTGAAAGACAATCCGGTGACCCGGGACCTGCGGCGCCGGTATGAAGCCGAAGTGGCGGCCGATGTGCGCCCGAGTCGAGCGGGTCAATCGGCCTCGTAGACTTCCGCCAGGGCCGCGCCGGCCGGCGCGGCGCCCGCCGCGGCCGTGACCGTGGCGGTAAAGCATCCGGGAGAGAAAAGTCGGATGAGGGCCGCGTCCGCGCTCCCGGCGGGAAAGGGAAAGGCGCCGACCTGGGCTCCGAGGGTGGATATCTGGTCGGTCTGGGCCGACGGGTACCAGCCGGCATTGACCGCCAGCGACTGACCGGCCGCGTCGTATAGCGTGAGCGCCGGCAGGGACAGCGTGGGCGAGACCCCGAAGGCCGCCAGGGCCGGTCCGGCCGCGCGGATCAGAAGCCGGTCTTGGCCGGTGCCGGCGACGGTGACTCCGAGGATGAGTCCGGCCGCGCCGGACCCCATCGTTCCGCGGCAGGAGAGATTGACGAGGCGGTTGCCGTCCGAGGGCGAGAGATCGTAGAGCTCGATCAGGCCGATCTTGCCCGTCTGGTCGGCCGGCGGGGCGCCGGGAGCCGGAACCACGACGGCGGTGTAGGCGCCCGGCGCCAGCGCTACGACGAGCGCGCTGTCGCCGCCGCCGCCCGCCCAATCGGTCAGGGCGAAGGCTCCGCAGCTTTGGGCGGCCTGGGCCGCCGCCGCGCCGCCGTCGGGCGCCGTGGTCCAGCCGGCGTTTTCCGCGGCGAGCTGTTGAGCGGAAGCAAACACGCGCAGTTGGGTGGCGGGCAGGCAGGCGGCCGCCGGAAAACCCACGGATTGCAGCGAGGGGCCGACGCCGCGGATCAGCAGGCGCTTGGGCCTGGCGACCGGCCCGGCGATGACGAAGCCGGCGGTCAGCGGATTGGCTCCGGCCTCCGCCCGGCCGCGCGCCGACAGATTGACCAACTGGGTGGCGCCGGACCCGGCTGGCACGTCTTGCTGCGGGGGTAGCCCCACGATCGACGCCGGCGCCACCCAGTCGAGTTTGACGTTGTCGGAGCCGACGTTGACCGTGGCGGTCGCGCCGGCAAATGGGCCGCCATTGGCGGTGAGCGTGTAGGTCCCCGAATTGGCCGGCACGGGAATGGCGTAGCCGCCGGCCGAGGCGGTGACGGCGGCCCAATTCCCGCGGTCGAGGCCGATCGAAACGCCGGCGAGGCCCTCGCCGGGATCGTAGGCGGCATTGGCATTCTGGTCGCGATAGGCGACACCGGTGATGAAGACGGTGCCGACGGGTCCAAACGGCAAGTCGTCCTGCGTGAGAAATTCATCGCTGGCGCGAAACACGGTGAGCACCTGGCCGCCGCCATTTTGGGGCGTGAGGGCGACGCCCGCCATGCGGGTGTGGCCAAGGGTCAGGTTCGGCAGGGGGTCGCCCTGCGCGAGGAAGGGCGGCGGCGGCGAGCCCGAACCGGGTTGGCAAAGCAGGCTCAGCACATATTCGCGCCCGGTCAGGGCCGCCGTGTAGAGATTGGCTTGGGACACTTCGGCGTACGTGCCGCCATAGGGGCCGAAGACTGCCGTGCCGCCGGTCGCGTCGGGGCCGGAAAAGGTCTGGGCGGCGCCGGAGAGCAGCGTGTCCACCTGGGGCGGCGGATAGAGGAAGGCCGGAGGCGGCCGGTCGGCGGGAAACTGGGGATTGGGCAGGGAGGCCCGGGCGCCCCAGGCCGCCGCCTCAGTTTGAAAAAGCGGATAGAACACCCAGGGCTCCTGATCGATGGCGGCGGAATTTGGATAGGCGGCGCTATTGGCTTGGGCCAGCCCGAAGGCGGTTTGCAGGTCCTGCAGGAGTTGGGCGGGCGTCTCGGGCTCTTCGCCCGCGAAGTAGGCGGTGAGTACGGGATCGGCCGGAGCTTCGGCGATCAACCGCGCGAGCGTGCCGGCCGGATCGGCGCGGGCGGCATTGAGCCATTCCATGGCGTATTGCTCGCCCGCGGTCGGATCGCCTTGCGCCCACAGGCTGGGCGCCCCGGTCGCGCGGCTGGCCACGACGCAAAGGACGGCGAAGAAGACGGGGAGCGGGCGCACCGAGCGATAATGGCAAGTCGCGCCGGATCGCTTGCCATAATGGGGCATGCGGACAAACCGAGATTTTTCGGCGGGTTCCAGCGCGGTGGGAACGCTGGCCTGCGTGGCGGCATTGGCGGTCGGCGGGGCGATTCTGGGCCCGGTCTTGGCTCACGCGGTGGGCAACCGCATCCGTGGAGCGGAGCAGGGCGTCAGGCAGATGGAGCAGGACGTCGGAACCTGGGTGCGCGATCTGCGCAACGCGTTCACCCCGAACGAAAGCGGGGCCGCCGGCCCGTCTTTCGCCCAGGCCGATCCCGAGTTCGCGCACCTCGTTCCCCGGCCGATGCAATTTCCGTCCGCCCTGCCATATCCGGTTCCGCCGAGCTGGGACGGACCGCGATTTACCGGAGAGCCGCGGTGGTTCTTGCCGGACCCGGGCTGGCCGTCCCATCGGCGGTTCTTCGTTCCACAGTGGTGGGAGCGGCGCCGGGGGTGGCGTTAAGCCGGTGGCGCACCCGGTCGACAAAGGCCGCATCGTCGCCGGCGGCAAAGCAGGCCGCGGCGGCCGGCTCGACGAGAACCAGGGCGGCCGCGGCGTGGATGAACGCGGTGGCGTCGGCCGCCGCCCGCACGCTGTGGCGGACCGCCGGCCATGGATCTGGGTCGTCGGAGCCTTCGGGAAAGCGTAAAGCGCCCGCGGCGTCGACGCGCGTTTGTTCGGCCCGGCCGACCCACGCTTGCAGATCAGGGAAGCCCGGATGGGCGGGGTCGATCCGCGCGGGATTCCAGCGGGGGTTGCGCAGCCAACACTCCAAGGCGCCGGTCTCCAGGCCTCCGAACGGTTCGGCCTCGAGCCAATCGGCCTCGATCCCCAAGGGATGGAAGCAATCGGCAAGCGCCCGGTTGAGAATGGGGTGACGGGAGGAGGTCACGCCGAGCGCAATCCAGCGGGCGAGCGCTTCCTCGATGCAGGCGCCGGTGTCCATCGTCGGGTTTGGGTTGTTTCCTATGTTGGCAAGGCGGCGTCGGGCGGGCTCTCCCGGTCGGCATGGGTGAGTTTTATCCCGCTGCCGAACGCGTCCGCTCGGGCTAAAATCACGCTTCCATGCCGCTCCCGTGCAGCTATGAGAACAACCCGGCGTCGTTCGCGGAGTTTTACGCCACCCAGCGCCGGCTGGTCGCGGGGCTCTCCCGACACCCGGACCGGGTCCGCGGCTGGTTCGAGTCCAAACCGCAGCGGGCGACCGCGATCGCGGGCGAATCGAGCCCGTCGCAAGCGTGGCGCTCGGCGCGCCTGAATTCATTGCGTCGGCGCCAGTTGGCGGCGTTGCTCGACCAGGCGCCGAGCGGGGATGGCGCAGCGGCATTGGCCGCATGGCTCCTCGCGGCGATTCCGGTCGCGAGCTACCTTGAGATCGTGGATTTTGCCCGGTCGGACCAGGATTCCCTGGACGCCGAGACCGACCGGTGCGCCCGCCAGGTCGTCGCCATGCGCAATCGGTTGTTGGCGGACAACTACGGACTGGCAAAGGCCGCCGCCTGCCGCCGCCGCGGCGAGGACTTTGACGACTGCCTCAGCGCCGCCTGCAACGGGCTGTTGGACGCCATCGACCGGTACGTGCCGGGCGAGCGGGCGGCCCGATTCAGCTATTTTGCGACCTATTGGATTCGGTATCATCTGGGTCGGCAGGCGCAAAAGCGAAGCTGCCTGGTGAGCGTTCCGATCAACCAGCATCGCATCGGCCGCCGGATCGAGCGCTTCGTGGAGGAACGGGTGGGCCGGGGCTTGCCCGCGCCCACGCCGGCCGAGATTCGCGCGGGGCTGGCTTTGGGCGTCGAGGCCTTTTACCAGCACGGTTGTTTGCCGGAGGTGGTTTCCCTGCACGCGGGTAGCCACGGCGATCCCGAGTCGCGGGCGCTTGAGCACGTGCTGTGCGATCCCGGACCGACGCCGGGCCGGGAAGCCAACGGAGACGAGGTTTGCGAGCGAATCCGCGGTTGGTTGCGCCGGCGCGTCCCGCCGGCGACCCGGGTCATGCTCGCATACCGGCACGGCATCGGTGGGTTGGCGGAGGCGGCCGAGGACTTCATCCGGCAGCGGACCGCGGCGAGTGTGGATCGATTATCGGAGCGTTGAGTGAAACCCGGCGGCCGGTGGGGTCGTCACTTGAAAACGCGGCCCGATAGCCTATTTGTCGGATCAGGCCGATTCCCACTATGCCTTCTTCCGAACCCACGGGCGGGCCGCCCGGCGGCCGTTGCTGCGGCGTGTCCACCGAACTCGAAGACTACTTCCTGACCCGCCGGCAGTTTCTCAATCGGTTCGGCTTGGGCGTGGGCGCCCTCGGGCTGGCCGCGATGCTCGATCCGGCCGATCTGGTCGGAGCCCCGGCGGCGAATCCGCGCCCCGGCGGATTGCCCGGTCCGCTCGCCCCCAAGCCGCCGATGTTTCCGGCGCGGGCCAAGGCGGTCATCCACGTCTTCGCCCAAGGCGCGCCCTCGCACATCGACACCTGGGATCCCAAGCCCGAATTGACGCGGCTCGATGGCCGCACCTTGGCGGACGGGGGCATTGCCATGGGTTCGCCGTTCCAATTCACGCCGCGCGGCCGGTCCGGGATTCCCGTGAGCGAGGTGTTTCCCCTCCTCGGGGCGCAGGTGGACGACTTGGCGATCATCCGGTCCATGCATACGGATATTCCCGCCCACGAAGTGGCGACCGTGTTCATGAACACGGGCTCGCTGCGGATCGTGAAACCGAGCCTCGGCTCGTGGGTGCTCTACGGCCTCGGCTCGACCAACCAGAATCTTCCCGGCTTCATCGCTTTGCGCAATGGCGGGCTGCCGGCCGGCGGGGCGGCCAACTACGGCGCCGGCTTCCTGCCCGGCGTTTTTCAAGGCAGCAGCGTCAACGTGCAGGCGCCCAACGTCCAGCAGATGATTCAGAACATCCGCAATCCCTACCTGGCGCGCGGCGAACAGCGCCGCCAGATCGATCTGGTGCGCCAGCTCGACGGCATCCAGGCCCGCAATCTGCACAACGACGCCGAACTCGAGACCCGGCTCGAATCCTATGAGATAGCTTTCCGGATGCAGGCGGCGGCGACCGACGCATTCGACCTGAACCGGGAGTCGCCGGCGATGCGACAGGCCTACGGCAACACCCCGACGGGCAAGCAATTGCTGGTCGCCCGGCGCCTGGTCGAGCGCGGCGTGCGCTTCGTCCAGGTGTGGCACGACGGCTGGGACCACCATCAGCAGCTAAAGGAGCGGCTGGCGAAGAAGGCGCGCGAGATCGACCAGCCCCTGGCGGCGCTATTGATCGACCTGAAGCAGCGGGGAATGCTGGATTCGACGCTCGTCGTTTGGGGCGGGGAGTTCGGTCGCAAGCCCACGAAGGATCGCAACGGCTACGACGATCCGGGCCGGGACCACAATAGCCGGGGCTTCTCCGCCTGGTTGGCCGGCGGAGGCGTCAAGGGCGGGCTGATCCACGGAGCCACGGACCCGACCGGAACCGAGGCGGTGACGGATCCGGTCGACATCCACGATTTGCACGCGACCATCCTGGCCTGTCTCGGGCTGGACCACAGCAAGCTCACCTACCGGTTCAACGGCCGTGATTTTCGGCTGACCGACGTGTCCGGGAACGTCGTGCGGCCGATTCTGGTCTGACGGTTATGGCGCGAACGCGATTGCGGTTCCGCCTCGCGGCTTGCCTGGCGCTCTGCGCTGGCGCCTCGGCCGGTCGGTTGGGCGCGAGCGCCGGCGTCGACGGGTCCGCGGCTCCGCTCTCCGCCGCCGACCGGGACTTTTTTGAGGCGAAGATCCGGCCGGTCCTGGTCGAACGCTGCTACCGCTGCCACAGCCACGATGCCGACAAGGTGAAGGGCGGACTCATGCTGGATACGCGCGAGGGTTTGCGGGCCGGCGGCGACTCGGGATCGGCCATCGAGCCCGGCCAGCCCGCGGCCAGTCTGCTCATCGAGGCCATCCGCTACGACAGCCCGGATCTGAAGATGCCGCCGCTGAGCCAGGGCGGCCGGCTGCCGGACCAACAGGTGGCCGATTTCACCGAATGGGTCCGGCGGGGCGCGCCGGACCCGCGGACGGGGGTGGCCGCGGG
>CAZWMF010000200.1:0-7253 GCA_964634535.1 uncultured Opitutaceae bacterium
CGTCGCCGGACTATGGCGGCGGCCGTCCTCACCGCGCTCGCCGTCGCCACCGCGACCGCCCCCCGCGCCCGGGCCCAAGGGTGCGTGCCGATCAAGGAGGCGGGCGACCAAAACGCCGCGCTCGATGGCAGCGCGGCCCCCGGTGAGGACAAATGGGTCCTCACGGAAAGCTATGAGCATTTTCGCTCGTATCTCGACTTCATCGGCAGTCACAACAACACGGCGGCCCGCAACGCGGCGGCTAATCAGGTGATCAATGTCGTCGACCAGACCGACACCTCCCTCAGTTATGGGTTCGATCTGCACGACAGCGTCAGCCTTGACGTGCCCTATTTCGCGGCCACCCGCTCGCAACTCGTCACCGGTCTCGGTCGGTACAAAACCCGGGCCGCCGGCATCGGCGATGTTCGGGTGAGCGCGGACCGCTGGCTCTGGAACCCCGCCGACCACCCCCGAGGCAACGTTTCGGTGGGTCTCGGACTGAGCGTGCCGACGGGCCAGAGCAATGCGAAGGACTATTTCCACACGACAACCGGCTTGGTCTACAAGAACGTCGACCAGTCGATCCAACCCGGTCTCGGTGGCTGGGGTTACATTTTCGAGGGGAGCGCCTATTACAATTTGACTCCCCGGACCTCGCTGTATGCGAACGGATTTTACATGGCGACGCCCAAGGATACGAATGGCACCCGCACGAGTTCCGCCATCACGTCGGAGACCGCTTACGATTCGGTTTACGACCAATATGAGCTGCGGGAGGGCGTGACCCAGCAGATCGTGCGCCTTGGACATGGCGTGCTCGACGGCAGCCTTGGCGGGCGCTGGGAGGGAGTGCCCTCCGACGACCTCATTGGCCGCAGCGACGGCTTCCGCCGGCCCGGCTATGTGCTCTCGATCGAACCCGGGCTGGCCTACGTGCTGCCACACGACTCGTTTTCACTCAGCGTGCCGGTGGCCGAATACATGAACCGCACGCAGAGCTATCCGGACACGTTGACCGGCGGCCACGGCGACGCCTTCTTTGCCAAATTCCTCGTGCTGATCTCAATTTCGCACAAATGGTAGCGCCCGGCCCTCCCGCGATTTTGCTGGAACGGGCGGGAGACCGCCCGCCCACGCCCGCAAGATCGCGGGTCAGGGCTGACGCGTGGCCCGCCCGACCGCCTCGCCCAGGCTGGCCAGGGTAAAGGGCTTGCCCAGGAGGTCGCGGAAGCCCTCCGCCCGCGCGCGCGCGGCGTCCATCTGTCCGCCAAAGCCGGCGACCAGAATCACTGGCAGCTGGGGTCGCTGGATCCACAAGGCGCGGGCCAGGTCGACGCCGGTCAGGCGCGGCATCAGGAAATCGACGATGGCGGCGTCGTAGGATTGCGGGTCCCGGTCGAAGGCCTCGCGCGCGGCGACGGCGTCGGTCAGGGCGGTGGCCCGATAGCCCAATTGTTCGAGCAACTTGGCGCAGGTGCGCGCAACGCTCGGCTCGTCGTCCACCACCAGCACCCGCTGGCCCTCGCCGCGCGGATAGTCGGCCGTGCGGCGCGCCGCGCTCGCTTCCTGGGCGCTCGCGGCCGGAAAGTACAAGGAGAAGGTGGTGCCGTGGCCGAATCGGCTCTCGAGCGTGATCACGCCGTCGTGGGCCTGCACGATGCCGTGGACGACGGCGAGCCCGAGGCCGGTGCCTTCGCCGACGGCCTTCGTGGTGAAGAACGGTTCGAATAAATGTTCCCGCACGCTCGGCTCGATGCCGGTGCCGGTGTCGGCCACGTCCAGCCGCACGTAGGGACCGGGCCGCAGCCCCGGATGCAGGGCGGCCTCGGCGGCGGTCACCTCCACGTTGGCGACCGCGACGGAAATGACCCCGCCGTCCGCGCCCATCGCATGGGCGGCGTTGGTGCAGAGGTTCAGGAGCACCTGGTGAATCTGGCTTTCGTTGGCGATCACGTAGCGATCGGAATCGATCTGGCTGCGCACCTCGATGGCGCGGCCCACGGTCGAGCGCACCAGGCGCAGGGCGCTCTCGACCAGGCGCGAGAACCGCAGCGGCGCCCGCTCGACCGGTTGGCGCCGGCTGAAGGTGAGGATCTGCTGGATGATGTCGCGGGCGCGGTGGGCCGCGTCGACGATGACATTGACCGAACTGGTCACGTCGGGCGGCGGGCTTAGGCGAGGCAATTCGAATTTTAGAATCTCGGCCGAGCCCAGAATACCGGTGAGAATGTTGTTGAAATCGTGGGCGATGCCGCCGGCCAGGTTGCCCAGGGCCTCCATCTTCTGCGAATTGATCAACTGGACTTCCAGAGACTGCCGCCGGGCCTCGGCCTCTTTGCGGGCCGTCACATCCTGCACGATGCCGATCCGGCGCAGCGGCGTGCGCTCGGAGCGGCCCGGCCGTCCGCCGCGCAGCAGAAAGTGCCGGACGGCGCCCGGCGGGCCATAACGGATCTCCACTTCGTTGACCGACGCTTCGGGCGGGCCCAGGAGCACCTCGGTCGCGCCCGGCCGATCCTCCGCGGCCAGCGCCGCGAGAAACGCCGGCACCGCGGTGGGCGGCGCTCCCGCCGGGCCGCCGAGCAGGGCCGCGGCCTCCTCGGACCAACGCAGGGCCTCGGCGCCATCGCACTCCCAGGTGCCGGTGCCGCCGACCTGCTGGGCCAGGCGCAGCAATTCGGCGGTGCGCCGGCGCTCCTCGATCTCGAGTTCAAGCCGCCGCACCGAAGCGAGGAGCCGCTCGTTGAGATTGCGCACCGCCTCCTCCGAGGACTGCAGGGCCGCGTGAGCGCGGGACAGGTCGGCGAGCTTCTCTTCGAGCTTCACCGAGACGAGGCGGGCATACTCCTGCAGGAGCTCCGCCTGGGGCTCGGCCGCCCGCGGCGCCCGGGGCGGCGCCTGGTGCACCTGCGCCGCCACCGCGTTCACGATGGCGAGCAATTCCGCGGGCTCGATCGGCTTGATCACGAAGCGATCGACGCCGATCGACAGGGCAAAGCGTTCATCGCTTTCGGCCGTGTAGGTGGCCGTGTAAAGGATGAAGGGCACTCCGGCCAAGACCGGGTCCCGGCGCAGGGCGTCGCACAAGCCGAAGCCGTCCAGCTGGGGCATGAGCGCATCCGAGACGATCACGTCCGGCGCGCCGCGTTCGCGGCAGAGGGCCAGCGCGGCGGCGCCGTTTTCGGCCGGCCAGACGGTGTGGCCCCGGCTGGTGAAATACTGGTCCAACAGGTAAAGGCTCTGGTGGCTGTCTTCGGCGACGAGTATTTTCATGGGGAGGCGGAGGATGGCAGGAGGCGCTGGACCCGCGCGATGAAGTCGTCGGGTTCGAAGGGTTTCTCCAGGTAGTCGTTCAAGCCGAGGGCGCGGGCGCGCTGGCGGTCGCCGGTCTGGGCGTAGGAGGAAACGACCAGAATGGGGATGGCCGCGGTGCCGGGGTCGGCCCGCAGGCGGGCGGCGACCTCGTAGCCGTCCATCTCGGGCATCTGAATGTCGAGGACGACCAAAGCCGGGCGAAGTTCCCCGGCCAACGCGAGGCCGCGGGCGCCGTCGCCGGCGTGACGCACCGCGCAACCGATACGTTCGAGCAAGAAGGTGGCGAGGTGCCGGTTGGGCTCGTTGTCTTCGATCAGGAGAACGAGGGGACTCATGGGGATCGCGGGTTGGGCTCCCAGACCGAGGCGGCCGACTCGGATCCGGTGGGCGCGGCCAGGGGCAGCCGGACCGTGAACACCGAACCCTGGCCGAAGGTGCTCGCCACCGCGATCGTGCCGCCGAGCAGCCCGAGGAGCTTGCGCACGAGGAAGAGGCCGAGTCCGGTGCCTTCGTAAATCCGCCGGGCCGAACCGTCGACCTGGCGAAAGGCCTCGAAGAGCCGCGGCAGATTCTCGGCGCGGATGCCGACGCCGGTGTCGTGCACGGCAATCGTCACCGCCGCGTCCCCGGCCGGGGCCGCCACCAAGCGGACCGAGCCCTGGGCCGTGAACTTGATGGCATTGTTGGCCAGATTGAGCAGCACCTGGTACAAGCGCTTGCGGTCGCTCACGATCGCCGGCAGGCCGGCGGCCGCTTCCGTGACATAGGTCAACTGCTTGGCGGCCACCATCGGCGCGAGCGTGGCCTCGACTTCGCGCAGCACCTCGCTCAGGTCGACCGTCTCGAGGAACAGTTCGACCCGGCCGGCCTCGATCCGCGAGACGTCAAGGAGGTCGTTGATCAGCCCCAACAGGTGACGGGCCGAACCGTGCACCATGCCGATCTGCTTGGTCTGTTCGGCGTTCAGGGTGCCGGCCATGCCCTGCCGGAGGGCGGAACTGAAGCCGACGATCGAGTTGAGCGGCGTGCGCAGCTCATGGCTCATGGTCGCCAGGAATTCGCTCTTCAGCCGGTCCAATTCCTGCAGCTTGGCGTTGGCCTGCTCCAACTCGCGCGTGCGGTCGGCCACCCGTCCTTCCAGGGTCTCGTTGAGCCCGCGCACCTCGCCCTCGGCCCGCTTGCGTTCGGTGATGTCGACCGGGGAGAACAACATGACCGAATCGGTGCCCAGGTTGACCAGGGTGACCGACAGGAGGAACACCCCGAAGGAGCCGTCGGCGCGGCGCAGTTGGATCTCCCGGTCATGGACTTCGCCGGTTCGATCGAGTTCGCGCAGGATTTCGGCGCGGGTCGTCGTGTCGGGCCAGAGGCCCACGTCGATCGCGGTGCGGCCGATCGCGGCCTCGCGCGACAGGCCGAAGGTCTGCTCCCACCGGTCGTTCACGTCCACGATCGAACTGTTGACCAGCCGCACGATGGACTGGGGCGTCGGCGCCCGGCGGAACGCCTTTTGGAAGCGCTCTTCGGATTCGCGGAACATGCGTTCGACGCTCGTGCGTTCGGTGACGTCGAGGACGAGCGAGGACACGCTGGCCACCTGGCCTTCGGCGTCGGCCACCACCGTGCTGTACCAATCGCAAATGATGGTCCGGCCGTCGCGGGTCAGATTCTGATTCGAATACCGCGCCGCGCCCCCGCGCGCCAGCAACTCCTGCCAGGACGCCTCGACCGCCGCCCGCTCATGCGCGGGGACGAGGAACGCCGCGTGCCGGCCGATCGCCTCGGCGGCGGGCCAGCCAAAAATCAATTCCGCGGCGGGATTCCAGGCGGCCACGGTGAATTCCGGCGTCCAGTCGATCACGCCCAGCGGGGTGTTCTCGAGGTGGAGGCTCAGCCGGCGTTGGCTCGAGCGCAGCGCCTCCTCGGCCCGGCGCTGTTCGCTCACGTCGATATTGACGCAGACGACGCCGCTCGGCTTGCCGCCGGCGCGCACCGGCGCAAAGACCGCGTGGGAAAACACGAGCGCGCCGTCGGACGAATCCACCAGGTTGCGCTGCACGACCTGGCCGGCCATGGCGTGCCGGAAGTTCTCGGGTAATTGCAGCGCAGCCACCCGCGCTCCCGTGCCGTCGGAAACCTTGGACCCGACCAGCGGGCCGACCCGGGCCTGCGAGGCCGGGTTTTGCAACAGGCACAGCCCGTGTTCGTCCCACACCAGCAGTTCGAACGGCACATGCGAAATCACGGCGTCGAGCAGGGCCTCGTGCTCGGTGCGCTGGGCCACCTCGTGCTTGAGGGCGTGGTTGGCCACCGCCAGTTCGCGCTGGCGGTCGGAAATGGCGACCGCCATTTCGCGAAAGGCCGCGTTCAGGTCGAGCAACTCGCGCGGCGCATATCGCGTGGTCAGCCGCGGGGCGGCGCCCGTGGCCAGGCCGACCACGGCACTGCGCAATTCCTCGACCGGCCGCGCGGAGAAGCGCGCGAAGACGAGGCTGCCGGCCACCGCCGCCGCCGCGGCGCCGAAGGCCACGGCGTAGATCATCCAGCGCTGCTGGAGCAGGAAGGCGGCCGCCGCCTGGCTGTCGGCGACCACCGTGCAGACGATCCACGGGGGCGAAGCCGGACCCAGGACGGTACTCTGGCCAAACCAGCGGGTTTTCGCGCCCGGCAAGAGAAACGGCGCCTCGGCGTCCAGCCATTGGGCCGGCGTTTGCGCCGGCACTTCGGCCGGGCCCACCCGCTGGTTGTCCGGGTGGGCGACGAGCCATTGCCGGCCGTTCGGGCGCGTTTCGACGATGAAGGAGGGCGCACGCGTCTCGAAGCGGAGTTGCCGCATGAACGCGCAGAGGGCGGGCTGGTCGAAGTCGGCGTCCCAGACCCCGGTGACGCCGCCGGTCGCGTCGAACACCGGGCGGGCGAAGGTAATGCCATAGGTGGGCGGCCGACCCTCCGGATCGGTGAACGCATAGGTTTCCGTCCAGCCGGCCTTGCGCGCCTCGGCCACCTGGCGATAGAAGGGGCGGCGGCGGGGATCGTAGCCATCCCAGGCCTCCTCTCCTTGCAGCTCGAATCGGCCCGCGTGATAGCGGTACGAGCGGATGACCCGCCGGCCGTCGGCCCGATCGACGTAGAGCAGCCATTCCAGCAGGCCGTCGGTGCGCCGGCGCAGGAACGCCGCCTCGCCCGTCGCGTTCAGCGAAAAGCCGAGGTAGGTCAATTCCGGCCGTTGGTCGAAGGCGGGAACGAGCCGTTCGAAAATCTCGTTCCACTGCGCCGGCGGGGCCGCCGTCCCGCCCATCGCCCGGTCCGCCGACTCCGCGGTCATTTCCGCCGCGCGCAGCAGCTGGTCGACCCGGTAGACCACCCGGTGGGACACCTCGTCGAGCTCCGCGCGGGCGACGCTGCGCGCCGCCGCGCGTTCCTGACCCAATACGACCGCCAGCATGCCTCCGGCCACTCCCGCCACGAGCAAAAGCGAGCCCATCATCAGCCAAGCCCTGATTGAACGCTGGCGCAGCGTGGGAAGCGGCAAGTTCACGGAGCGAGTTCGATTGTGGCCTTCCGGTAATCGAAGGCCAGTCACAACCGGGTGCGAAACAAGTATAATAGCAGAAACTGACGATTCGGCCGCAGGTGGGCGTTCGCGCAAGGTACCGCGGGGCGCCGGCTCTGGATCTGGATTGTCCGACCTCGCGCTTTGGACCGGGCTGCTCCGCGTCTAGGTGATCACATTGATATTTAGATGGTTGCATCTCCGGTTGGGTGGGCGGCCGGCGGGCTCGTTGGATACTCAACCTTCGGCGCCGCCGCATTTCTGCCGGGCGGGGTCCGTTCATACGGAGAAGTGGGCGCTCTCTGCGCTAGTCGCTATCGTATATCGCTGCTCGGCGGATCGACTGTTCTAGGGAATGTTTGCAGACCTGGTTCGGCCGCTGCCGGGCCGAGAGCCGTCCGAT
>CAZWMF010000201.1:0-7237 GCA_964634535.1 uncultured Opitutaceae bacterium
CATAGGTCGCGTTGGCGAAACTGCCCAGGAGCCAATAGACGATGGAAGGCAGTTTGGTCTGCGGGTCGGCCACGTATTGTGCCAGACCGACGAGGGCTCCAAAAAATGCGCTGATGATGACGCCGGCCAGCACCAGGGTGAGGGTTCCCGTGCGTCCGGCTAGCTTGGCTAGTGCGGAAGCAGCAAACAAGGCGCCCAATCCGCAGGCAAAGGCCAGGACTTGGGTTCCCAAGGCGGACCATCCGAGCAGGATCGCGAGGACGCCGCCGAAGGATGCCCCGGATGAAACGCCGCAAACTTCGGGTCCCACCAGGGGATTGCGGAACACGCCCTGCATCGCCGCCCCCGCCATGGCCAGGCCAATGCCACACAATGTGGCCAGCAAGACCCGCGGCAAGCGCACCACCTCCACCACCACCCATGGGGCGTCCATCGGATCGCGCGTTGCATTGAATGGCGATGTGGTCGTCACGATGCGCACAACCTGGGCGACCGGCACCGGATAACGCCCGAGCGTCAGCGAGAAGGCCATCGCGGCCAACAAGGCGGCGAACAGCCCGGGAAGAAGGAGGTCGGCGCGTCGCGGCATGGGGTTAATATCCCTGCGCCAAATGCGTTCGGTGGCGCTCGAATTGGATGGGGAATTTCTCCAGGTAACGACCCAACCACTTCTGCTCGATATCCTCCTGGTACATATAGATCCGGCGGTTTGTCGGGTCTCCCCCCCGGTCGCGAAGTTCCCGGAGCGACGGCATGGCCGCGTATGCCTGGGCCGTTTTGGTGGTCAGTTCGTCAATCACCTCACCGCAAGAGAGCGATTCCACACGAGCGATGTTATTCTCAGTGAGTTCCAGCTTGAGGTGCACGTGCTGGCTGGCCTCATCCGTCGCGCGCAGGCGCTCGATCCATTCCCTCTCGGAATGCCAGCCTGCGGCATGGCGCCAGGCCAGCGCGGCCAGGCGGTCGGGCAAATGGTCGCGAATCTTCTCCGTGATTCGTTCCGCCTCCAACTGCGCGGCCCATCCGCGATAATAGAATTGGCATAGATATCGTTGGGCCGGGCCGGGAATGGCGTCCAAAGTGTCGAGCAGTGCTTCCAGAATGGGCAGCGTGCTTTTGATCAGGAATAGACGCTGGGCCGAACGCAGGCCGAGTTCGGCGGCGATCGACAGCGTACGATAGAGGAGATCGAAGTCGCCGGTTCGGCCATGCCAGAAATCGTGGACCGGACCATGGCCAGCCAGGGAGGCATGGACCGAGCGAATCGCCGCGAGGTCCCGGCGTTCCTGCAGCCAGACCCGAAGCTGATCGTCGCTTCGGAACGGCAGGCCGCCCAGACGAATTCCCCGGGTTTCATCCTTCCAACCGAGGCGCTTGTGGAGATCGAGCTCCCGCTTCAATGTCGTCACGTCGGAATCGCTGGAGTAGTCGATGCCATGGGCGATGCGGATGCGGCGCGGTTGTTGCTCGTTCCAGTCGATGAAACGCTCGACGAGATTGCAAAATCGGTCCGGTGCGATGCGCGCCCGCCGTTTTTCACCGATCAGGCAATAGCGGCAGGCATTCTTGCAGGGGATGATCTTAGAATAAATCTGAATCCCCACGACAGTCATGGCCCGGCCCGTGGTCTCTATCCGCCCCTTTGCGCGGCTTTGCGCCTTTGCGACCGGTCGAGCGGATGGACTCATGGCCGAGTCGGTTCCTCTTGGATGAACCGTTCGTATCCAGAGGAACTTCCATTCTCCACGAGGAAAATCGCCCGATCGATCTGGGCGTCGGTCACGGGATACCGATAGACCGATTGGTAGGTCCGGCGAAAAGCTTCGCGAAAGCGGCTGGGCAGTCGTCCGGGAAAGAGAATCTCGGCCAACCAGCGCAGCAGCAGCGGCGCGTCCACGAGCCCATTGGGGCCGGCATCGCCAATGGCCGGCATCTTGTAGACCCGTCGGTCGCGCACGGCGGCCAGCGGACGCAGTGTTCGGTCTCGATAGATCCGATCCGGGAAATCCTTCGCGCCCCCGAAGCCCGGTAGCAGAATGACGTCCGGATCCATGCGCAGGAGACGCTCCCGGTCGATCGACGCAGACCGCAGGCCGTCGGCGGCGTTGACCGCACCCAGCGACTTTAGTGGGTTGGCGACGGGGTTTCCGGCGACGGCGACATCGAGGCCTTCGCCGTCCATCCACAGGATCAATACCCTCGGCTTTGGTTCACGGCGAGCGACGCCGAGCGCGTGCGTGAGCACCGTCTCCTGAATGCGGGCTTGCGCGATGAGAAAATCCGCGCGTTTCGGCTTGCCGGCCACTCCGGCCAAAAGGCGGCCGAGGGCCGCCGCATCGTCGTCCGTTTCGGCTACGACCTGTAGCCCGACGCGGCTTATCCGGTCGGAAAACGCCGGCCAAACCAAAATGGCATCGGGCCGGAGCAAGAGCAGTGGCTCCGGATCGCCGGGAATTTTCGAGTACCTCCCTTGAGTGAACGCTTCGGGGATTTCCCCGACGCCGGGATAGATCCGTGCCAGCAAGCCCTCCGCTAGGGCCGTCCGGTTGACATTCGAGGCGGCGGCCACGTGGGCAGCGGTTTCGTCGATCGTCACATAAAGTCCCACCGACGGCGGGAAAATCACCACGGTGCGTGCCCCATTCCCGCCGCCCGGCCCAATGGACACTAACGGGCGCACGCGTGGTGGGAACAGGGCGATCGCCAGAATGAAGAGCCCACCGCCGACCGCCGCCGCGAAGACAAGCACCTGCAGCCGTGCTCCGTCCCCAACGGCGACTCGGGCTCTCGGGATCACAGCTTGATCTGGGCCGATGCCACGAATGTGCGTGGATCACCCTCAAAGGAGCCGCTGATCCAATAGCTCTTGTTGGATATATTTTCAACCGTCAGTCGAAGGATGAGGGCTTCCTGGCCGAGTTTCACCTGATAGCGGGCGCCGATATCCTCGACGGTCACCCCGGGCAGCTTCTGCGTGTTGGCGCTGTCCGCGTAGAAGGGACCGAAGGCATAGACGCCGCCGGTCAAGGTCAGGTTCGGGATTCCCGGGACGGAGTACTCCGCATAGAGCTTGGCCATCTGTTTCGAAACGTTGGTGGGGAGTTTCCCCACCAGTTGCGGGCTTGAGGGGCTTTCGGTGATCTTGGGATCCATGGCGGTCACACCGCCGAATAGCGTGAGCCCGCGCGTGATTTTCCCGCTGAGTCCCAATTCGACGCCCTGGTGCCGCTCGCGGCCGTCGGCCGAGAACGTGTAGCTTGTGCCGTTGGGCGTGTACGCGTCGGAGGCTCGCGTGATATCGAACAACGCTAAGGTCGCCAAGACATCGCCGAGGGTGGCCTTCGCCCCAACCTCGTATTGGTGATCGACCACCGGGGCCATGATTTCGTCCGCATTGGTAACTTTGAGCCCATTGTAAGTCAGGGCGGCGGTGCTGCCCTGTTCCAACGCTTGCATGTATGTCGCGTAGGTGGAGAGAGTCGGCAAGGGCTTGAAGATGAGTGAAGCCGTGGGGGTAGCCTCAACTCGGTCGTAATAGCTGCTCAGCGCTCCCGTCGTGGCGTAGTTCTCCGAGATGATCCGCGCGTTGTTCGCGCCGACGATGGCTTCCCAACTCTCACCCAAGCTGGCGTCGTCGCCAATCATGACGTTCTGATCGATGCTGCGGCTGGATGTGTAGTCCGGCTGGATCCCGACGGTGTAGCTGGGCTTGGCCACATAGAGGGGATCGGCGAACGTAAAGGGCCCCGTCAGCGTCGCACTGAACGAACTGTCTTTGTGCATCTGCCAGGCGGCATGGTCGCCGTCGAACCCCGTTGTGATCTTGTGTTCGATCAAGTAGGTTCGGAATTTGGCGTCCAGGAATGCGTAGCCGCGATCGGTCGACAGTGTTCGGGGCGCGCGCTCCTGCATCGCCTCGGTGAAGGTGCCGTTCGCGAGGATCGTGTCGCCAAGGCTGAGCTGATGCTGGTTGTAGGTCGCCCAGATATATTCGGTCCGAAAGGAGAAAATGTCGTTGATGGCGTAACTGCCGCCGAAGCGAGCGTCGTCGGTCTTGAGGTCGTCAAATGTCCATTTCTGGGTCCAAAGCTTGCTGGCATCGGGCGCGGTCGGATATTGGGCGCCGGCGACGGCGCCCCAAGAGCCGGGCAGGCCCTGCGTATCGTTCTCCCGGTGGGACAAATCCAACTGCACCAAGGCTTTTGGGATGGGATGCCAATCAAAAGCCGCGGTCACCAGATTGCGGTCGACGCTTTGATTCTGAATCGCCGTGTCGCCGCCTTGGTCCATGACGTTCAGACGGTAGCCAAACTGGCCGTCGCCGATCGGTCCGCCAAAATCGCCGTGCGCGTAAAGGCTCGAACCCCCGTCGACTCCCGTGGTGATCGTGGCCAGAGGGGCCGCGGTCGGGCGCTTGGCGACGTAGTTGACCAAGCCGCCGACGTCGCCCTGACCATATAAAAAGCCTGATAGCCCGGTGAGGATCTCTACCCGATCGACGTCCTCCAGCGAGTTCACCCAACCATTGTAGTTGCGCAGGCCGTCTTCGGCCACCGTGGTAACGTAGAAACCGCGCAAGTCGAAGGTCGGACGCGCATTCAATGTGGTGGGCATGTATTCCTGGACGAACGGGTCCACCTTCAGAATCTGATCGGGCGACACGGCCTGCAGATTCTCGATCAGGTCCGACGGGACGACCGAGATGGAGTAAGGCGTATCCAGGACGGCCGTGTTCTCGAGCGGCCCGACCGTGGAAACCGTCCCGACCCGATAACCTTCATCCGCCGTGCCGGTAACCGTGATTTGCGTCATTTTGATCGGCTGGCTCTGATCCGCAACCTGACTCGCCTGGTTCGTAGTCTGGCCCGAAAGCGCCAGAGGCGTTAGGGCTGCGATTAGCGTCGCAGCGCGGAATGAGACGAGCGTCGATCCGCGGCCAGCGGATGAGACAGCAGTGGGTTGGCTTGGAGACGGCATGGTGGGTTCTTCGGTATCTGGATTGGTCGAAGCCACGCACCGGACAAACCGGTGGTGGGACGATTCCCGATGCCGCGACAGAGCCGCGTCTTGCGAACGCCTCTGCATCCGTCGGCATATTCAGGAACTGATTAGGCTAGGCGCTCGTCCGCAGCACCTCACATGCCAATGTCGTACTAAAATGACGTGGTGTCGCTAGTATTGGACATCAGTCGGAGCCGGATTGCCCCCGGCTAGCCTGACTTTCGCAACTGGAGGGGGTCCGGATACCTAAGTATCTGATTTGTAACGATCGGGTCTGCTAGGTCTGCCCTACACGGCAAGGTCGCGTTTTGCGGTGATTCGAGGGGGCGACTGAGGCGGAAGGCTCCATCCGAGCTGTGCCAGCAGTATATTTTGGTCGGACTCCGGTTGTGTATAACGATTGAAGATCAGCTCGCGTCCGTCGGTCGTTGGGAAGTGCACGTCGAGCATTTGTATGGCCCCGAGCTTTGCGATCATCTCCCGAACTGACAGGCCCGGTGCCTTGATCCGAAGTTTGTGCCGGAGGCTCGCCTGAACGCAGTACGCGAGGAAGGCGACGAAGATGTGGGATTCGATTCGGTCCTCCCGTGAGTGGTACACCGGTCGCACCGCCAGGTCGTCCTTGAGACGCTTGAAAGCCGACTCGACCTCGGTCAGCTGCAGGTAAAACTCCCAAAGTTTGGCCGGATCGGTTCCGTTCAGGTTTGTCCTCAGAAGATATCGGCCCTCACGGCGACGCACCTGACGGAGCTTTTCCTTGTCCAACTCGAACGAGAAGCTCGTGCGCCGTGAACGATGGTTTTTGTCGGGTGGCTCCGGCAGGGTCACGCTCACCAGCGAGGCGGTCCGGCCGGCCTCGTGCTGGGCCACCGCGATCTTCCCGATCAACGCCTCGTAGCCCGGCTTCTGGCGCTTCAACTCGTGCAGCCGCTTCCACAGCCTTTTCAAGTGCCGACGGCGCATCGAGCGCTCCTTGTTGATCCTCGCTTCGCTCTGAACGTAGACGTACGTCTCGCCGTCTTGCGGGAGAAGTTTCACCCGGACGCTCTCGCGGGCCTCTTCCCAGGGCTTTTCCAGAAGGTCATTTTCCAGTTTCCCGAGGCGTCCCTTCGGAGTGCCCACGACGTACTTCACCCGCCCGACGGCTCGCATTTCCCCGAGCACCTCTTCCGTCGGGATCCCTCGGTCCATCACCCAAATTCTCTGCGCAGTCCCGTACTGCTTCTCGATCCGTGCGAGGAAGTCTCGTAGCGTCTGATTGTCGATCGTGTTGCCCGGCATCACCTCGTAGGCCAACGGAAAGCCCTCCGGGGTCACGACGAGCGCAATCACCACCTGCACGCAGTCCCCGCGGTGATCACGGCTGTACCCGTACCGGCGCTTGTCGCCTTCCTCAAACGGCGGATCGCTCTCAAAGTACGTCGAGGTCAGATCGTAGAGCAGGATTTCAAATTTCACCCCAAAGAGATCCCGCCACCTCTCCTGCAGGAATCCGAAGAGGGCCTCCTTGTGTTTGAGCAGTCGGTCCAGGGTCCGGTACAGGTTGTCCTTGCTCGGGAGTTCCCTGCCCAGCAGGTCGCCCATCGCACTGCGAGTCCACCACTCCCGGTGCAACCGCCATTCGCTGCCCGGATCAATCAGCCGGTAGGCCGTCAGCACGACCAACAGATCGTACCAGTCCGTGCCTTCTCGGCTCGGCTCCAGCCGCTCCCGCCAAAATCGGTCCAGCTGAAGCTGCTCCCACATCTGCAGGAACGCCCAACACGCTCCCCATTGCCGCGGCCGCCGAAGCGCAAACTCCCGAAGACGCACCTGCACCCCGTACTCCGAGGCGTGCGTCGGGATCGAGCGGTCTTCCGGATACAACGCCAAGCGCTCCTGACGACCACGGCCCTCATCGAAAACCTCAATGCACCGTTCCCATCCCTGCCTCTGGCTGTCATTGATTTCCCCGAGGTAGAGCACCTGCCGATCCACCGTCTTGCCCTCCACCACCCGCCGCTTCTCCAGGATGCTCCAGTACCGGTGCTCCTTCCCGTCTTTCCTCCGAGTGTGGCACTTCAAGAACATCGCCGATTCCTCGGCGCCGATCCTGCACAAAGTACCCCGACCTGGGAAGGGCCCAGGTCTTCCCCCAAGCACTTTTTGAAAACCCGATCTCTACAAACCAACAACTTCCGAACCTATAGCACCCGAAAAAGATGTATTCTCGGGTCCAGTTGCGAAAGTTAGGCTA
>CAZWMF010000202.1:0-6621 GCA_964634535.1 uncultured Opitutaceae bacterium
CTGAACCGCGAGGGCGTGACCATCGTCTACTCGACCCATTATATGGAGGAGGCGGCCCGACTGTGCTCGCGAATCGGCATCATCGACCACGGTCGGATCCTTGCCCTGGGCACGGTCGATGAACTCCTGCGGGCGTTGCCCTTCGAGGAGGAGATCCGCTTTCCGGCCGGGACCCACACGGCGGAGCTGTTGGAGGAGCTGGCGGGCCATGGGGAGATCGCAACCCAGGATAACATCCATCGTTTTCGTCCCCGGCCGGATTTTCCGCTCAGCCGGTTCTACGTCGCGGCCGAAGGCCGCGCCCTGCCGTCGCGCCTGTTCGAAAGCCAGCGACCGACCCTGGAAGCCGTCTTCCTTCACCTCACCGGGAAAGTTCTCCGGGAGTGAGCCGGCCGTCTTTCCGTTCTGAATCGGCAGCAACCCGCGAGTTTCCACTAGCCATGCGCACCGTCCTCATCCTCCTCCGCAAAGATTTCACCCATTTCTTCCGCGACCGCACCTCGGTGGTCCTCACCTTTGTGGTTCCCTTCGCGCTGATCTACCTGTTCGGACAGATTTTCGGCGTCAATCGGACCGACCCGGGGCCCAGCGCGGTGCCCCTGGCCGTGGTCGACGCCAGTTCGAGCGACGCTGGCGCCCGGCTGGTGGACGCGCTGCGCCGGGAGAAATCCTTCGATGTCATCACCACGGTGCCCGATGGCCGGGACGGCACCCGGCCCTTGGCCGAGGCGGATTTGCGGCCGCTCATGCGCAAGGACAAGTTCCGCTTTGCCGTGGTCTTGCCGGGAGACTTCCTGAGTTCGGGGCACCTGGGGCTCCACCTGAAGCTGCTCAGCGATCCGCGCAACCAGATCGAAACGCAAACCGTCACCGGGTTGTTGGAGAAGACGCTGTTTACCGAGGCGCCGCAATGGCTGGGCCAGGCGATGCAGAATCGGGCGCGCGAGGCGGTCGGCGATGCCCGACTGCATGCATTTGACCGCAAGCTGGCCGAAGCCCAGGCCGCGGCTTTCGGCGGAGACGCCGAGCAGATCGATCGGGACATTGAAGCCGGAGACCTGGGTTGGGGGAAGACGCCGGCGTCATCCGGATCGGGGTCGGCGGACGATGTTTTGGCGCACCTCGTCAAGATCGATCGCGAGCAGGTCGCGGGCGCCGACGTCGGCAGTCCGCTTGCGACCCAGATGGTGGGCGGCTGGGCCATGCAGTTCCTGCTATTCGCGCTGGTGGCTTCGGCCACATCCCTGTTTCATGAAAGGGACCTGGGGATATTTCAGCGCATCCTTTCGGGCCCGGTGTCGCGTTCGGGGATTCTCTGGAGCAAATTCCTCTACGGGGTCGCTCTGGGCATACTGCAATTGGTCATCCTGTTTCTAGCCGGTCGGATCCTGTTTGGTATCGAGGTGGGTACGCGGCTGCCCCAACTCGTCGTGGTTTGCGCCTTTGCGGCTGCGGCCTGCGCCGCTTTCGGCATGGTCCTGGCCTCGGTGTCCCGGACTCCGGAAGCGGCGCGCGGTTTGGCGACCTTCGCCATCCTCTTGATGAGCGCTTTGGGCGGGGCCTGGTTTCCCGTAAGCTTCATGCCCGCATTCATGCAACATTTCAGCCGCCTGACTTTGGTCTATTGGTCGATCGAAGGCTTTGTGCAGGTGCTCTGGGTTCACGCCGGGTTCCTCGAACTGCTTCCGACGCTGGCCATCCTGGGCGGGATAGCGGTCGCGCTCTTTTCCATCGCCTGGTGGCGGTTCCAGCGGGGGCCGATTTTTGATTGAGCCGGCCCTCAGGTAAGGGGAAAGTGTTACCCCATGTCCGAGGAAATTACGACGCTGGTCACCGGGATTGCGCGGCGCGCGCGGGTGGCGGCGTGGGCGCTCGCCACGGCGAGTTCGGATAGGAAAAACGATGCGTTGGAGTTGCTTGCGAAGTTGCTCGCCGAGCGTTCGGGCAACATTCTGGAGGCCAACCGGGAGGACGTTGCCGCGGCGGAAGCGGCCGGACTGGCCAAGGCCCAGGTCGACCGGCTGCGCCTCAGTCCCGAGCGGGTGGGGCAATTGGCCGAGTCGGTGAGGCAGGTCGCCGCGCTGCCGGATCCGGTCGGCGAAATCCTGGAGGAGTGGACGCGGCCCAACGGTTTGCTGATCCGGAAGATGCGCGTGCCGATCGGCGTCATCGGGGTCGTCTACGAGGCGCGGCCGAATGTCACGATCGACTGCGCCATTCTGTGCCTGAAGTCGGGCAATGCCGCGATTCTGCGCGGAGGCAAGGAGAGTTTCCGCACAAACCTGGCCCTGGCCGCGCTTGTTGCCGAGTCTTTGGCCGCCACGGGCTTGCCCGCCGACTCGGTCCAACTCATCCCGACCACCGATCGCGCCGCTTTGGAAGTGCTGCTGAAGTTGGACGCCTATGTCCATTGCCTGATCCCGCGGGGCGGCGAAGGCTTGATCCGATTCGTGGCCGAGCACAGCACGATTCCCGTCATCAAGCACTACAATGGAGTCTGCTTTGTCTATGTGGATCGGCGGGCCGATCCGGCGATGGCCGAGCGGATCCTGGTAAATGCCAAGACCCAGCGGCCCGGTGTCTGCAATGCTGCGGAGCAACTCCTCGTCCACCGCGAGCTGGCTCCTTCGGTCCTTCCCCGCTTGGGCGCCGCGTTGATTGGCCGCGGGGTAGAATTGCGCTGCGACGCCGCGGCGGCGGCCATTCTCGCGGAAGCCGGTGTCCCGCATCGCCTGGCCCAACCGGCGGACTATACGGCCGAGTTCCTCGATCTGGTTCTGGCCGTGCGCCTGGTCGATTCGCTCGACGCGGCGATCGAAACGGTCAATCGGGACGGCTCCGCCCACAGCGACGCGATTGTCACGTCCGACGAGGCGGCCGCCCGGCATTTCCAGGCTGGCGTCGACAGCGCGGTCGTCCTGTGGAACGCGAGCACCCGTTTCAACGACGGCTTCGAGTTTGGCTACGGCGCCGAGATCGGCATCAGCACCGACCGGCTCCACGCCCGGGGCCCCGTCGGCCTGCGCGAACTCTGCACCCACAAGTTCCTGGTCACCGGCACCGGCCAAATCCGCGTCGCTTGATCCATCCGGACTTTGCGCGAACCGTCCTCCGGTCGGCGACTCCATTGCAATACGGTTTGGCGCAAATTCAACCAAACGAAGTTTTGGTGCGGGTGGCCCCAAAGGCATCCCAATGCCTGTTCTACGAATCTCTCTCTTGTTGTAATCCCGCGGGGTGAAATAAATATCCTGTTGCGGGGCGTTACGGCGCTCATCGAACCCCTCAGGGTCCGCCTTCGCCTACGGCTACGGCGCGGCAATGTCCGACTGCGCGGTCCGCAAATCAGCGTGGATTATTGCGGGCCGGTTTGGGGTTCGTCCGGGCATTGCGGCGTTTGCCCCGGACAGGGGTATTTATTTCACCCCGCGGGATTACCGGACTTCTCCCTGGCTTGCACGGAACCAACCGACCGCATAGCTTATCTCATCCGTCGATCATGGGCTATCGCATCGTTTTCTCTCTCTTGGCTTTGGGCGCGCTGAGCGCGCTGCGCGCCCAGGACGTCAACCCCACGGCGGCCGCATCCGCGCCCGGTCCGGCCACGCCGACCGCCCCGGCGGCGCATCCGCCGCCGCCGCCGGCCCGCACGGTCGAGTCCGGCGAGATCGCTTCGATGCTGGCGGCGAGCATGCCCAAGTACGACCCGCCCAAGCCGCCGCCGAAGCAGGTTGACCCGGATGTGGACCTGCGCGACATCGACAAACCGAGAAACGACATCATCCGCTTGCCGAAATATGTGGTGCACGGCGAGAAGCCCGCGGTGTTTCGCGAGCGCGATCTGTACACCAAGAGCGGTCTGGGCCAACTCGCCCTTCTCCGCTACCGGGGTCTCAACGTCGGGTTTTTGCCGGGGCTCAACCAGCCGATCGCCGAACAGATGTACCGGGACGATGAGCGGCTCCAGAACATGGCCGCGCTGCAGGACACCGCCGACACGATGAGGCGCGGGGGCGATTCCGCGGAAAGCATCTACATCATGCGCGCGTCCAACGACACCTTCATCCGTGGGCTCGATTGGGGTGCGCCGGCTCCTCAGAATCCGAGCGCCGCCGGCGCGCCGGGCAGCCCTTGACAGGGATGCCCACCCTGGAAGCGCAAATTTTGCGGGAGATGTTGGCGCACGAGCCGGCCTGGGTGTCGGGCACCGGCTTGGCGGCCAAGTTGGGCGTCAGCCGGGTGGCGGTCTGGCACCATATGGAGAAGCTGCGCGAGGACGGATTCACCTTCGAGAGCCAGCGCACGCGCGGGTATCGCTTGGCGGCGCGCCCGCCCGGATTGCACACCGGACTCATCGAGGCCCTGCTGAAGGTGCGCCCCCGGGGATTCAGCTTCACCGTGCTCGATGAAGTCGACAGCACCAACGACGAGGCCGTCCGCGAATTGGCGGCCGGCCGGCCGGCGCCGTTTGTCGTTCTCGCCCGGCGCCAAACCCGGGGCCGGGGCCGGTTGGGCCGGTCATGGCATAGCGCCGCCAACGGCAACCTTTATGCGAGTTTTGCGTTCCGGCCGCGCGTGGCCCCGGAACGGATGCAGACGTTCACGCTGTGGATGGGGGTAAATGTCTGCGAACTCATCGTCAATTTCAGCGGGCTGATTCCCGGCCTGAAATGGCCGAACGATCTGGTTTTTTCGGGCCGGAAGGCCGGAGGCATGCTGACCGAGGCGCGGGTCGATGCCGACCAGATCCGGGACCTCGTCTTCGGGCTCGGGCTCAATGTGAACAGCGCGGTGGCGTCCTGGCCGGAGGCGCTGGCCGGAACGGCGGTCTCCTTGACGGAGCTGGTGGGCGCACCCCTCGATCTAAACCGGCTCACGGCCGCCCTGATCGGGCGAGTCTTGTTGGCCTACGACGCGTTCGCCGAGGGCGAGCACGCGCGGTCGTTTGCCGATCTGTGGAATCGGTTCGACGTGTTGCGTGGGCGCCGCGCCGCGGTGCTCGAAGGCGGGCGGCGGCACGAGGGCGCGGTGACCGGCGTGGACGACGAAGGGGCCCTGCTCTTGCGCGACGACCACGGGCGCACGCGCCGCTTCCGCGCGGGCGAAGTTACGCTGGAGAAGTAGCCGCCGATGGATCTATCCTCCTCCCTATCCATGCCGGAAGCGCCGCCGATCGCGATCACCGTCAACCACCTCGTCAAGACGTTCAACGGGGTTCCCGCGGTGAGCGACATCAGTTTTGAAGTGCCCCGCGGCGAGATCCTGGGATTCCTGGGGCCCAACGGCGCGGGCAAGTCCACCACCATGCGGATCTTGACCGGGTACCTGGCGGCGACTTCCGGCAGCGTCACCTTGTGCGGAATCTCGGTGGCGAGCGATCCGGATGAAATCAAGCGGCGGGTCGGCTACATGGCGGAGAATAACCCGCTGCCCGAGGACGTCCGGGTGAGCGAATACCTTTATTACCGCGGCCGCCTGAAGGAGGTGCCGCGGCGCAAGTTGGGCCCGCGCATCGACGAGGTCCTGGAAATGTGCGATCTGAAGCGGGTGCGCCACAAGATCATCGGCACCCTGTCCAAGGGCTTCCGCCAGCGGGTCGGCATTGCCGAGGCGATCCTGGCGGAGCCGCCCGTGATCATCATGGACGAGCCGACGATCGGCCTCGATCCGCACCAGATCATCATCGTGCGCGACTTGATCGCCGGCCTGCGCGGCCGAATGACCGTGCTCATTTCGAGTCACATTCTGCCCGAAATCGAGGTGACGTGCGACCGCGTGATCATCATCAACCAGGGCCGCGTCGTGGCGCAGGGCAGCCCGTCCGCGCTCCGTCGAGAGATTCTGGGCTGCAACGCCTACGAGGTCGAATTGTCCGGGGACGGGACGCGGCTGGCGGCTGCGGTCGCGACGGTGCGTCCCGAGGTGGAGATCGTGCGCGAGGGCGAACCCGGCCCGGATGGCTTCCGCACGGTGGTGCTGAGCGCCGGCCAGGATTCCGAATGCGGCGAAGCCCTGCTGACCGCCTTGCTGGCCCAGGGGCTGCGGGTGCGCACGCTCAGCCGGGCGCGGCCGACCCTGGAAGATGTGTTTCTGGCGGCCACCCGGCGGAGCTGGGATGTGGTCATGCCGCCCGCCCGTCCCCGCGCCCGCTCCGCATGAAGCACTATCTGACCATCCTCGGCCACGAGATCCGCATGCTCCTGGTCAACCCCAACACCTATCTGGCGGCCGCGTCGTTCCTCGGATTGATGGGCTTCCAGTTCACGAGCATCCTCGACCGCTACAGCCTCGCGCCGCAGGACGTCTCCCCCGCCGCCGCGTTCTTTCATCTGTTTTATCTGCCGGTGCTTTTCATGGTGCCGCTGCTGACCATGAAGTGTCTGGCGGAGGAGCGCCGGCTCGGCACGCTCGAGACTCTGCTGACGACGCCGGTGACCACCACGGAAGTGGTGCTGGGCAAATACAGCGCCGCATACCTGCTCTATCTCGCGCTCTGGTCGGCCACCGGGGCGTTCTTTGTCATCCTGCGCCATTTTGCCGGACCCGGCCGGCTGCTCGATCCGGGATCGAAGGATTCTCTGCTGGAGTGGTTTCTCAGTCATCCGAGGGGCGCGACGGTCA
>CAZWMF010000202.1:6631-7221 GCA_964634535.1 uncultured Opitutaceae bacterium
CCTCTTCATTGCGGTATCCGGCCTGTTGTTTGTCGCCATCGGGATCCTGACCAGCGCCTTGGTGCGCAGCCAGACGGTGGCGGGCATTCTCGCCTCGACGCTGTTGTTCGGATTGATCTTCGGCGGCTCGTCGATCGCCGACGCCGCCTGGCTGCAGACCGACGCCCTCCATTCGGTGCGCGCGGCCGTGGAGTACGGCCAGGTGTTTCGCCATTACGAGGATTTCACGCGAGGAGTCGTGGATTTGCGCGAACTGCTCTTTTACATCAGTGGAACCGTGCTCGCCCTGATTTTCAGCATCCTGGGGGTCGAGGCCCGACTCCTGCACCATTGAGGCCGCGCCGCATGTCGCTGCTCGACAGTTTTCGCCTGCTGCTCCAGGCGGTGCTGTTTTTCACCCTGTTTTACGGGCTCAACTACCTGGCCGACAACCACGGCTGGCAGGACGCCCCCTGGCGCATCGATCTGACCCGCGCGCATCGCTTTTCGCTTTCGCCGGAGACGCTGGCCTATCTCAAAGTCCTCAACCGGCCGGTGCGCATCGTGGTGACCGAGAACGCCGACCAGGTGGCGCCGGACTTGCGCGGCCT
>CAZWMF010000203.1:0-757 GCA_964634535.1 uncultured Opitutaceae bacterium
TGGCGCCGTCGGTCGACCGCGTGATCGCTCTGCCCGTCGACCGCCTCGACGAAATTGGCCTGATCCAGGTGTATCCCGCGCTCGAACGCGGCTATGCCCTCCGCCACCAGGTCGCGGCGGCGACCGCTCTGCGCCGGGCCTTCAGCACGATTGCGGATTTGGCCCGGGAACGCCGCGATCTGCGGTCGGCCGGGGACCGGGTGGCGGCCTCCGTCGAACTGCTGCAACGCGACTGGATCCGGCCGCATCGGCTGGCCGGTCTCGCCAGGGCCGCCGCCGTTTCCGTGACCCATTATTCCGCCCTCTTCGTCCAGCAGACCGGGTTTTCCCCCATCGACTTCCTGATTCGGCTCCGCGTGCGGCACGCCTGCCGCCTGCTCGACTCCACCCGGCTGTCGGTCGCCGAAATCGCCGAGCGGGTGGGGTATCGCGACCCCTACTACTTCACGCGCTGCTTCCGGCGGGTCATGGGGCGCGCCCCCCGGGCATATCGCAACGTCCAAAAGGGCTGACCCCCTCAAGCCCGGCCTCCCGCGCTGAAGGCTCCGCCGGAAATTGCTTCGCCACGGCGCCGGCGTCCGCGCGAATCAGCGATCCACGATCTGAATAGTCTGCGCGGATCCGGCGCGAACTTTAACGTACGTGACGGGTCCGAACCGATCGGTGGACGCCGTCCAAGCCGCTTCGGCGGATTGCGCGAGAGCGGCGAGACTGGAGGCAGTCGCCAGCGGCCGGTCATCGCTCGTCACCGACCCGC
>CAZWMF010000203.1:767-7204 GCA_964634535.1 uncultured Opitutaceae bacterium
GCCGCGTGAATTTTGAACGTGTACCACTGCAAATCCGGCGAAAACGTCCCCCGCCGGGCTCCCAGCACGAGGCGGGTGCCGCCGCCATTCCGGCGGACCTCGATCGATTGGATGAAATCGGCGCCCGCTTCGTAATCGTAGGTGGTCCCGTCGTCGTCGTAGTATTCGAAGCGCGCTGGCGCCGCATCGGGGAAGACGTCCACCGCCACCGCGGTGACTGGGCGCTCGCCGACATAATCCTGAACCTCGATCGACGGGATGATCGCGCCCGATTTCACGAACAGCGGAATATCCTGCCAGGTCGCCGCGTCGATTGGATAGTCGATCGTCCGGCCGCCCGCCAGCCGGTCCCCGCGGAAATAATCGATCCACACTCCCGGCGGCAGCGCGATCCGCTTCAGCGTCTGTCCCGATTGGACGACCGGCGCCACCAGGAAATAGTCCCCGAACATCCAGGCCTCGACGTCGTTGGCGAAGGCCGGTTCGTCCGGAAAGTCCCAGACCAAGGGATGGACGAGGCCGATCCCGGTCTCGTGCAACCGGTGTTCATAGGAATACAGGTACGGCAGCAAGGCGTACCGCAGCCGATCGGCCTTGCGGGCCGCGGCTTCCGCCTTCGGCCCGTACAGCCATGGCTGGCGGTACGAGGTGCCATGCGTCCGGAAAATCGGCACGAACGCCGCGAACTCCATCCACCGCGCGAACGCTTCGTTCAATTCCTCGCCCTGGATATGGTAGTTATTGTTGAACCCTCCCGTGTCCATGCCCCAGCGGGCCTGGCCCACGTTGACCGAGCAAAGGAGTCGCTCGCGCTGCTGCTGCATGATCCCAAAGCCCGATTCGATGTCGCCCGACCAGGTCGCATAGGCATAGCGTTGGGCCCCGCTGAAAAAATTGCGGTTGTTCGTCCAAACCCGGGTCTGGCCCCGCGTAAACGCGCGCTGGCCGTCATACAGCGCCTCGGCCATGTACATTCCTTCCCACACCGAACCCCAGGCGTCGGCTTCGTCATTCCACCAGCCCACGATGCCGGACTCAAAGGCCCCGCGGGCGTGCTCCCAAAACCACTGCCGGCACTCGGGAATCGAAAAATCCAGATCGTTGGTCAATTTGCCGGAGAAGTAGTCCGGGTACGGCATCCGGCCCTTGACCCAGAATTGATTCGCGGTGGCATACCGACCCTGCTCGGAGTCGACGTGAATGCGCGGCTTCATGATCCCGGCCAACTTGATGCCCTGGGCGGCCATCCGCTGCTTGAATCGACCGGACGGGCCGTTCGGGAAATTGACGGGATTCCACCGCATTTCGCCGTAGTGATCGTCGCCCCAGTCCTTCCATTGAAAGTCGAAGGTGTACAAATCGATCGGGATTCCGCGCGCGCGGTATCCGGCCACGTTCGCGGCGCACCGGGCCTCGTTCATGTCGGCGAACTCGCTGTTGGAGAATCCCATCGCCCATTTGGGAAACATCGGTGGCTTGCCCGTGAGTTCGGCGATCGCCTCCTGCACGGCATAGGCCGAACCCACGGCCACATAATAGGTGACGTCGGTCCCGGATAGCCCGTAAAAGCGAACATCGGTGTCGTCCCGGATGTAGCAAAAGCCCGCATCCGTGTTCAAAAACACGCCATAACCACGGTTACTCCAGAGAAAGGGGCCGCCCGTGTAGCCCTCCGCGCCCGCCTGAATGGGGTAGGGTTGCGCGCTCGGCGCCATCTCCATCTGTCCCCTCGAGTCGTCCAGGTAGGCCCAGCCCCGAACGCCGTAGAAATGCGACCCCGCTCGGGTCGTGAAGTGCACGCCCTTTTGCCAGGTCTGATACACCCCTTCGCCCGCGTGCTCGCCGATGAGCCAGTGGCCCGCCGGATCGCGGACCGACACGTGGCCCGTAGCCCGGCTGATCTCGACCACCATTTGGGACGTTTTCAGGACGATGGGGTCCGCCTGGACGTCGAGCACGGCGTCCACGCCGGCCCAGGTCGTCTGCGCAATGCTCGGCGTGGGCACGCCGGTCTGCCCGGCCTGGGCGACGCTCACCTTCACCAAATTGGGCCGGCACAACTCGACCGACACCCGGTTTCCGTCCAGGGAGAACGCGACGCGATCGCGCCCGGCCACGAGATTACTCAATCCGGCCGAAGCCGGCGAAGCGGCCAGCGTTGCCACGGCAACCGGCGGCAGTATCCAAGCGACGCCAAGAATGATGCGCAGAATCTTCATCGGAGGGTTAACGAAGCCGACCAGCAGACGGTATTCCATCCGCCTTTGCAATGGCCGACCCGCGGAACACCCGCCGCTCCCGGGAAGGCTTTCGTTCCGCGACGCGCGATGCCCTATTGCCCGCGATCACCCCAGGCGTTGAGAATCCACTCATGATTGGATCCCGTCCCGCAACCGCCGCCGACCGGCCAAATTCCGGGCGGACGTGCGTCGGGTCCACCGGGGCCGTAACGCTGGCCCTGGCCGCTCTGGTACTCGCCGGGTGCGTCGCGCCGCAACCCACCGCGGGGCCACGGCCGGGAGCGGTGCGCGCGACCGATCTGCGCTGCGATTGGGGCACCGACCCACTCGGAGTGGATTCGGCCCCGCCTCGGCTATCGTGGAAATTGGAAAGCCGGGCCAACGGCGAGCGCCAATCCGCCTGGCAAATCCGGGCGGCGTCCACCCGAGAGGCCCTCCGCCAGGACCGGGCCGACCGGTGGGACAGCGGTCGCGTGGCGGGAGACACGCAACTCCACGTGCCGTACGCCGGTCGTCCGCCGGCCTCGTCTGAATCGGTCTTTTGGGCGGTCCGCGTCTGGGATCGCGAGGGCCGGCCTTCGGCCTGGAGCGAACCGGCCACGTGGACCATGGGCATCCTGAACGCCGCCGATTGGCAGGGGGCCCAATGGATCACCGATCCGGCCATGCTTCCCTGGGTGCGCGCCCAGGCCGGCTTCCATTCGGAGGAGACGTCCAATCCGGACACCAAGAAGTGGCTGCAAGTCGACTTGGGCACGGCCTACCCCGTGGATCTGGTCAAACTGCACGCCCTGCGCTACGGCGTGCCCGAGCGTTTGGGTTTTCCCCTGCGGTTCAAGGTGGAGCTCTCCGATGATCCGTTCTTTCTGTCCGCCTTCACCGTCGCCGATTTTACGGCGCAGGATTATCCGAATCCGTGGGCGACCGACATCGCCTTGCCGATCGCCCGCCGGTCGGCGCGCTACGTGCGTTTGACCGCGGTACGACTTGCGCAATTTCACTCCATCGCCTGCCTGGCCTTGAGCCAGATCGAGGTGTATGCGCAAGCGCGGAACGTTGCACGGCAGGCCCGCGTCACGGCCAGCGACAGCTGGGAACGCGGTCCCTGGTCGGCCGCCGCCGTCACCGACGGAGCCGGCGTTCCTGGAGCGAATCCCTGGGCCAACACCACGCTCCTCCTGCGAAAAGTCTTTCCCGTTCGAACCGGTCTGCGCCGCGCGGTCGCGAGCCTATGCGGGCTGGGCACCTGCGTCGCCACGATCAACGGCCTCCCGGCCGGCTCCGGCCTCTTGAGCCCCGGTTGGACCAATACCGAGAAAACCTGCCTATACGAGACGCTGGACCTGACCGATCGGCTCCACCCGGGCCCGAATGCACTCGGTCTCACCCTGGCCGGCGGCCTCTACAACGTGCAAACCGGCCGCTACACCAAATTGGTCACGCCCTTCCGGCCTCTGGTCGCAATCGCGGTCGTGCGGCTGGAGTACGCCGACGGATCGGTCGACTTCGTTGCGACCGACCCGACTTGGCGCGTCGCGGGCGGACCGACGACGTTCGCCCATTTTTACGGCGGTGAGGATTTCGACGCGAGGCGGATACCGGCGGGCTGGGATCGACCGGGCTTCGATGACCACGAATGGCGCCCCGCCTGCGTGACTCCCGGCCCGGGCGGCGTCCTCCGCGGTTACTCCCACGCCTCGCCGCCCTTCCAAACCTATGGGGCCTTGACTCCCGTCGCTATCCGGCGGATCCGACCGGACGTCATCGTGTACGACCTGGGGCAGAATGCCTCCCTCGTGCCCCGCCTGCGCATCACCGGCTCGCCGGGTGCCGCGGCCAAGATTCGTCCGGCGGAGTTATTGAATCCAGATGGAACGATCGACCGCACGTCGGTCGGCGGCGGCGACGCTTCGTGGAAGTTCACGCTGGCGGGCCGGCCCGGCGGCGAATCGTGGATGCCCCAGTTTTTCTACCATGGCTGCCGGTATCTCCAGGTGGATTTGTCCCCCGGGGCCGACGGTGCCCTTCCGCACATCGATTCCCTGGTGGGCATAGTGGTGCACTCGGACTGCTTGTCGCCGGGGCAATTCCAATGTTCCAGCGACCTGTTCAACCGCATTCGGATCCTCGTGCGTTGGGCGCAGCTCAACAACCTGGCCCACGTCCTAACCGATTGTCCGCACCGCGAACGCCTGGGTTGGCTCGAACAATACCACCTGAACGGCCCGTCGCTGCGCTATGAGTCCGATTTGACCCGCCTTTACGCCAAGACCTTCGCCGACATGGCCGAAGCCCAAACCGTGGACGGATTGGTCCCGGATATCGCGCCGGAATTCGTGATCTTTTCCGGCGGATTCCGCGATTCGCCGGAGTGGGGGGCCAGCGTCATCCTCGCCGCCTGGCAACACTACGTTTGGACGGGTGATGAGTCTCTTCTGCGCCAAAATTACGGCACCATGCGGCGGTACCTGGATTATCTCTCGGGCCAGGCCAGGGATCACCTGCTTAACTATGGCCTGGGTGACTGGTACGACCTGGGTCCGCGTCCGCCCGGCACCGCCCAGTTGACCCCCATCGCCCTTACGGCGACCGCGATTTATTTTGAATGTACGACCACTCTGGCGCGAATCGCCGAGCGCCTGGGCCGGCCGGAAGACGCCCGCCGCTATTCTGCCCAGGCCGATCTGATCAAGGTCGCCTTCAACTCGGCCTTCTTACATTCCGACGCCTCAACCTACGCCACGGGTTCGCAGACCGCGCTCGCCCTGCCGCTCGTGGTGGGGCTCGTGCCACCGGCCGCACGACCGGCGATATTGGATGCGCTGGTCCGCGCAGTGCGGACGGCGGGCGACCGCATCACGGCCGGCGATGTCGGCTACCGCTACCTGCTGCGGGCCCTAGCGGATGCCGGGCGTTCCGATGTCGTTTACGCAATGAATACCCGTTCCGACCGACCGGGCTACGGTTATCAACTGGCCCAGGGCGCCACGAGCCTGACCGAAGCTTGGAACGCCGAGCGCACCTCGTCCCAGGACCATTTCATGCTGGGCCAGATCGACGAATGGTTCTTTGGCGACCTGGTCGGCATCACGCCGGATCCGGCCGCACCCGGCTTCCGCAATGTCTTGATTCGGCCGCAGCCGGTCGCGGGCATCACTTGGGCGCGGGCGACAATTCCGACGCCCCGCGGTCCGGTGAGCTGTTCATGGTCGAAGCCACGTGGACTTTTCCGCCTGGAGCTTGCTCTGCCCGTCGGCACCACCGGCACCGTGCGGGTGCCCGCAACCACGCTGGACGGCGTCCGCCTCGACTCCCAGCCTTTGATCGGCCGCCATCCGTCGCTCGCCGCACGCCTCGAAGATGGTTGCGCGATCTTTCCGATAGAATCGGGCCGCCACGTCGTGGTGAGCGAAACCGTCCCCGTTGAGAACTGACGGAATTGTCGGCGCCGCGAGCGGGCGGAAAACGCGCTTGCCCTCGGGTTTCCGGAGTCGCGCCGGCCGGGTTTGGTGTCCCTGGGACATTCCGATCGGCGGCCAGAGGGGAAGGACCGAAAGGCAGGCCAACACCCCATATCGCCTTCGGGCCATCCCGCGTAAGCTCCCCGGGTCAACCTGAGACTTTCTCCGACGGAAAGTCCGATCGCGCGCCGTGGCGGCCGGTGCCTTCGTCCCTATCCGCCTTTGGAAAGCATTCTCATGTCTATTCTTGGCATCATTCTCCTCGTGTTCTGTCTGCTGCTCCTCCTGGGCGCGCTGCCGACCTGGCCGCATAGCCGGACGTGGGGCTACTATCCGAGCGGCGGCCTCGGACTGGTCCTGGTCGTTCTGGTCGTGCTGCTGGTCATGAATGTCATCTAGCCGCAGCCCTCAACCCTACCCGCCGTGGCCCACCTCGTCCTTGCCCTTTTTCTCATCGTCTTCGGCCTGAATCTCGTGTTCGGGCTGTCGATTCCGCTCTGGGTCGGCGGCGTGCTCGCCGTGGCCGCCGGCGTCCTGCTCGTCATGGAGCACTTTCGGCTCCGGGTGGAGAAGAAATAGCCGTGGACGCACCACCGGCTCGACCGCCAAATCGCTCTTCGCGGATCGCTCGTCCGGCCGGGTCATCGTCCGTCGCCCGTCACGGCGGCCCCGCCTGCCTTGCCCTCCGCAATCGTCCCACTGCCGCCATGGAAAAAAATCCTCTCAGCAAAGGTGT
>CAZWMF010000204.1:0-7185 GCA_964634535.1 uncultured Opitutaceae bacterium
GACCGAGGTGCCGGTGCCGGTGCCCGGCTCCACCGACGTTCTGATCCGGATCCTGAAGACCTCGATCTGCGGGACCGACGTCCACATCTATAACTGGGACGACTGGGCCCAGAAGACGATCAAGACCCCGATGGTGATCGGCCACGAGTTTGTCGGCGTCATCGAGGAGGTCGGCTCCGCCGTGCAGCGCTTCCAAAAGGGCGACCTCGTCGACGGGGAGGGCCACATTGTCTGCGGGGTATGCCGCAACTGCCTGGCCGGCCGCCGGCACCTGTGCAAGGACACCCGAGGCGTCGGTGTCAACCGCACCGGCGCCTTCGCGCAGTACCTGTGCATCCCCGCCACGAACGCCGTGCCCGTGGACCCGGCCATCCCCCTGGACGTCCTTTCCTGTTTTGACCCGCTGGGCAACGCCACGCACACGGCGCTCCAGTTCGACCTGGTCGGCGAGGACGTGCTGGTCACCGGAGCCGGGCCGATCGGGTGCATGGCGGTGGCGATCGCCCGGCACTGCGGCGCCCGGAAGATCGTGGTCACGGACGTGAACCCCGACCGGCTCGCCCTCGGGCTGAAGATGGGCGCCACGCGGGCGGTCGACGTCTCGCGCGAGCAGCTGCCCGCCGTCCAGGCGGAGCTCGGAATGCGGGAGGGCTTCGACGTCGGCCTGGAGATGTCGGGCAACCCGCGCGCGCTAAACGATATGATCGACAACATGGCGCACGGCGGCCGGATCGCGCTCCTCGGCATCATGCCGGAGGCGGCGCCGGTCAACTGGAACAAGGTCGTCTTCAACATGCTCACGATCCGCGGCATCTACGGCCGGGAGATGTACGAGACGTGGTACAAGATGACGGCCCTCATCCAAAGCGGCCTGGACATCACTCCGGTGATCACCCACCGCCTGCCGTTCAATGAATTTCAGACCGGCTTCGACCTCATGAAGACCGGCCGCTGCGGCAAGGTGATCCTCGACTGGGAAGGCGGTTCCCAGTGACCGAAGCCCACGCCGCGCACCTCCGCGCCACACTGGCCGCCATCGAAACGGCCGGGCTCTGGAAGGCGGAGCGCATTCTGGCCGGCCCGCAAGGCGCCCGGGTTCGGCTCTCCGACGGCCGCGAGGTCCTGAACCTCTGCGCCAACAATTATCTCGGATTGGCCGACGACCCCGCACTTGTGCGCGCGGCCCACGCCGCCTTGGACCAGTGGGGCTATGGCCTAGCCTCGGTGCGATTCATCTGCGGCACCCAGGAGCCGCACCGGGAACTGGAGGCGCGTCTGAGCCGCTTCCTGGGCACGGAGGACACCCTCCTCTATTCCTCCTGCTTCGACGCCAACGGCGGCGTCTTCGAGCCCCTACTCGGGCCCGAGGACGCGGTGATCAGCGACCAACTCAATCATGCTTCGATCATCGACGGCATCCGGCTTTGCAAGGCCCGGCGCTACGCCTACCGGAATGGCGATCTGAACGACCTCGAGGCCCAACTCCGGGCGGCCGATGCCGCGGGCACCCGCTTCCGGCTGATTGCCACCGACGGGGTCTTCTCGATGGAAGGGACGGTCGCGCCCTTGGCCGGTATCTGCGCTCTGGCAGAACGCTTCGGAGCCTCCGTCCTCGTCGACGACAGCCATGCCGTGGGCTTCTTCGGCGCCACCGGCCGCGGGACGCCCGAGTATTGCGGGGTGTCGGGCCGGATCGATCTGCTCACCGGTACCCTCGGCAAGGCGCTCGGCGGCGCGAGCGGCGGATACGTGAGCGGACGGCGCGACTTGATCGCGCTCCTGCGCCAACGCTCCCGGCCCTATCTTTTTTCAAATTCGCTGGCGCCGGTGATCGCCGCGACGTCGCTCGCCGCGCTCGACCTGATCGAACGCTCCGCCGATCGGCGCGCCCAACTGCGGGCCAACACGGATTATTTTCGCGCCGGACTGGCGGCGGCCGGCCTCCAGGTGCGGCCGGGCGAACATCCGATCGTACCCGTCTTGCTGGGCGACGCCGTCCTTGCCCAGCGCTTTGCCGCCCGGATGCTGGAACGCGGCGTGTATGTGGTCGGTTTCTTTTTTCCCGTCGTTCCCCAAGGGGCCGCCCGAATTCGCACCCAATTGAGCGCCGTTCACTCGCGCGCCGATTTGGATTCCGCCCTGGCGGCGTTCGCCGAAACCGCGCGCGAACTCGCGCCTGCGGGAAGTTGATTCAGAAATCCAACGAGTTGGTCAGGGTCCAGCCCATGCCTTCGCTGATGCGGGCCAGGGCGATCGTCCCGTCGGGGTTGATCTGGGCCGGGATGAGTCGGTCCTTCTCGCCCACGTTGCTCAGGTTGAGCTGAATCCGATACGCGAGCTTCTGCGGCAGCCTCCACGTATACCCGATCCAGGCACCGACATGGGTCTCGACCGCGCCGACAAAGGGTTGGCTGGGATCCAGGCCGCCCTGGGTGACCGATGCATACGCCGCGTAGTTCGGATCGGTCGCGTTCGCGTTCACGAAATTCGGATTGTAATGGTAACCCAGAATGCGACCGGCCTCGACCTGCAGGTCGCCACCAAGGAATGCGCCCTTCAGCCAGCCCTTTTGGAGCGTATAGGTGCTCGTCGCACCAACCCGCCAGGGAGACAATTCCGGCATGTCGCGGCCCTGTTGGTTTAAGATGACGGTGAAGGGCGCCACGATCGACGGGCCCCAGACGCTCATCAATGGAGGACCCTGGTTATACCACATCCGAATCTCTCCCGCTGGACCGGCCATCCAACCGGCCAATTGGCTCAGGAAGGCCTGATCCATCGGATCGATGCTTTCGCGGATCGCCCTAATATGACTGCAATCGATCGCGATGTCCCAGCCGCGGATCGGCTGGGCGGACAGTTCGAGTTCCACCCCATGGGACAGATCGTTCTCCGTCAGGACGTGGTCGCCGAAGGTCGACCCGCCGCCGGTCACCGGTTCGGCCGAATAGGGCGGAACGGGGCTAAATCCATCGCGCAAGTTGCCGGTCGCCAGCGCGAACTGCGGATTGATCTGCGGATACAAATTGTAGCTGCTGAAAAACTGGGCCGGCAACGGATTGTGTAACCATGCATTGACTACCGCGAGCCCCCCAGAGTAGTGCACCCCATTTGGCGAGGTTCCGCCGTACAAGTCGTAGTACCAGGGGGACCCATTGTAGTAACCGTTTCCAATCTCCCCGCTGTAATCCCAATACTGCGAGTTCGGAGTCAACCCCTTGAGCCCATCCTGCATAGCCGTCGCCCAGCCGTAGCCCCAAATCAAGCCGTCCGCCAGATAGTAGGCCTCGTTTCCCAAACCGGCGATCGAGTTTCCGGAGGTCGTGTCCATCGTCGCATTGGCCACCCGCGTGCGGAACACATCGAGCTTGAGGGTCAGCCGACCAGCGTAGGCGCTGACCACGACGCCGACCTCCCGAGTTGTGCCGGTCTCGTTCGGAGGCGCCTGTCCGGCCAAATCCAGCCGTTGCGGGTCGGCTTTGAAGTTTTCCGAGCCATCGAATTCGAGGCTGACGGTCGGCGCCGACGGCAGACAACCGAGCCAGGCAGCCGGCAGGTGATAGGTGGCGCCCCACGACTTGGTCACCCCGTGGACGTCGGCTCGCGAACCCAGGTTATCGGGGAAACTCAAGCTGGTAAAGTCATTGACCGGATCGGTCGGCGCCTGCGTCTGGTAGGTCGTGAACCGATCCTCCCGCCAACCCAACGTCGGCATCAAATCGCCGTCGAGGAGATGCCCCTGGTAGGTGATGCCCTCGGAGTCATCCCGAAAACGCGTCCGGTTGGCCGATTCGACCAGGCTCGGGAAATCCGCCGGATTGCTGGCGGACATCCAGGTAATGGGCTCCCACTGCCAGCCGACATAGTTTGCCGGATTATCCGCCTGAGTGCCATATTCGGTGAAACCGTATTTTGTGTTGAGGTAGGCATACTCCGCCGTCGGATCCACCCAACCGGGGTCGTTCACATTGGCCGGCCGATTCCAGCTCGAATTGAAATTCCAGGTCCGCTGGTTGGTCGGCGGGGCGATCACGAAATTGACCGGGTTCAGGTTGGCATTGTGCGCGGAGTTCGCGTTCAGCAGGCTCGGGCCGAGGTAGGCGATCCAATCGAATTCGTCATTCGAAGCCAGGGCGTTGCCCGCGGACGTACCGTTGAGTTGATTGGCCTCGAAATAGGCCGGCGTCGTCGCAAATTCGGCCCAAGTGTAGCTGTTGGTCGTCACCTGATTGCGTTCGATCAAGCCCCCAAAGTCCTGCCGGCCTATCAGCCGGGCGATACGGGGATTGGCGATGAAGTCTTCTGGTCGGATCTCGCCCGTCGGAGTAAACCGCACCGTGTCGCGCACCGTCGCGTAGGCGTAGTTCGTGTTCGATGCGGCATTTCCCACATAGGGCCGTCCGACATTGGGATTGGGCGTGCCATCGGCGTAGGTTTGATTGACGTCGACGCTGATCGCGTAGTTCGAACCGGTCAGCCACTGGTTCGACCCGGCGTCGTAGGCCTGGTGGTCGAAGTCCAGTTCAAACGCGAGGCGGTGATCGAAGAAGCTCTGGTCGATCGCCACTTTGACCGCCTTCCAGTCCTGCCATTCGCGCTTGTTCGGTCCATCGAGCAGGTATTTGTAAAAATTGAAAAGGGTCGGATCGGTCAGCACGGTGTCGGCGTAGTAGGCTCCGCCCGGAATCGGTCCGCCCGGATACTGAAAGACCGCGTACCCGCTGTTGATATAATTCGGGATAGTGGTGCCGACATTTGCGGCATATTGCTGCTCGGATGGGATGCCGGCCGGTTGGAAATTCAACTGTCCAATCGAATTGTTATCCAGCCCGTGGGCGACGTTAGGTTCGGAAACGATCGTCTTGATCGGAGTGCCTCCCGGCGGACCATCGGATTGGCCGGGCGTGGCCTCGTAATAATTGAGGTTGTCCGGCGAATACGATCGGGTTTCGGCCCAGCCGCCCAACGCAAAGGTGCCGTTGTCCAAAACCCCGCCGGGCCCGCCGGGCAGCGGCGTGCCCGAGGGGTTGGGATTGGCCACGCTGAATTCGTTGAGGGTGAGTTTGTCGTAGCCCGGATTGCCGTAAGCATCCGTGCCCGTCTTGAACCAGGGGGTGATCTCGTCGACCGGCGGATCCTGGCGTGGATTGTTCGAGCGGACCTTGCCGTCCTCGTATTTGACCCGAATCGTCGTCGTGCTGTGTTCATCGAAAAGCTTCGGATCGAACCGCAGCGCGCCGAAATACCGCGTCGTATTGTTGTACGCCGGCTGTTGCTCGAACAGTTCGTCGTCATTCAATGCGGCAAAGCGGATCGCCAGCACGTCTTCGATCAGGACTTGGTTGAGATTGATCGAATTGCGGTTGGAACCGTACTTATCGACGCGGTTTTCTACCGAGTAGGCATTCCGGTAGGCGGCGTCTTCCGTGCGGGTGCTGATGACCCCGGCGGGGCTGCCCGTGCCGAAGAGCAGGGAGCTCGGCCCGCGTTGCAAGCGCACGCCGTCCACGTTAAACCCGTCCCAGGGAATATCGCTTAGAAAGTCGTCGCGGGCGTTGTCCGCCGGGCCCAATCCGCGCACCCGGGTCGCGGGATTGAGGGTGTTCTCCGTGAACGTCGCCGGGCCCGCGATGCCCGTGAAGTTGCCGTTGATGCCCGCCACCTCCACATCCGGCAGCAAGGTCAGAAGGCTTTCGTTATCCACCGCCCCGGTGTCCCGTAGAAATTTCACCGCAACCACCGAGGCCGCCAGATCCACGTCCGCCGATTCCGCCACGCCGTCTCCGACCGTCCGCTGCGCCCCGAGATGCGTCCCAAGCGGCGGATCGACCGACGGCGGTAAAATCGCCATGCTATCGTCAGATCGGGCGGTCTGGCACATGGCCAAACTCGCGCTCACTAGCGCCAATGCAACCGGACGCACCACGATTGAAAGCTTCATCGATCGGAGGGTATGCTGACTTCTACGGCGTTTTGCCTGGATCGGATGCAAACCGACGCCAGAAAGTGTTCGAAAACGGTCTCCGCGATGGCCAACAGGCCGCGGATTGGGAACGATTAGCGTGCCGAATGCTCCTGACGGTGATCCGGCATTTTGAGCGCGCTCGGCAAGTCCGAGGCACGGTCTTGCACCGTCCCTTAGGCCAAATCCGGTCTCCAGTCGAACGACTCGTGCGGATTAGCACCCGCCGCCGCCCCACTATCACCCGGCTTGCACCCAATTCGGCGACCGACGAAGCTCCCCTCCATGGCCCAGGCTCTCTCCCCTGCGAAAACCAAGCGCCTGATCGCCGCCGCACGGGTGGCGGCGCGCCAGGCCTATGCCCCCTATTCGTGTTTTCCGGTCGGGGCGGCGGTCCTCGCCGGATCGGGCCGGGTATTCACGGGCGCCAACGTGGAGAACGCCTGCTTGGGGCTGGGCGTGTGCGCCGAGCGGACCGCGATCTTTGCGGCGGTCGCGGCCGGCGAGCGCCAGATCCGCGCGGTCGCGCTCTATACCGCGACCCCCCATCCGGTGGGTCCCTGCGGCGCCTGCCGGCAGGTGATCCATGAGTTCGGCCCCGATGCCCACGTCGTGGCCGTCTGCGACTCGGCCGAGCGCCTGGAATCATCGATCGCCGCGCTATTACCCAACGCGTTTGGTCCCGCGGATCTCTTAAAGTCCCCGAAATGCGTCCGACCCAAGAGTAGCTCCTAAGGAGACAGCTTCTTCTTCGGCCGGCCTCCTTTCCGTCCGTTCCGACGCGCAGCCCTCCGTTTACGAGGCGTGGTTGTGTGGCCCCCGACACGACCGAGTGCCGCAGCCGATGTACTTCCCGGGGACGGCGGCGGTTCATTGACCGCTAGGCAGGTTTCCAATGCCAGATCGAGTGCGATTTGAATCTCCCGGGCCGCTTCCTCGCGCGTGTTTCCGTGAGCCACAATTCCGGGTAAATCAATAACTTGAGCGATAAAACACTCGTCTCCAGCCACCGGGCTGTACCAAATGCGAACTTCGTAATCTTGCGGGTTCCTATTCATGCGGTTTCTCCTTCTTAAGTTGTTCGCGCACTTGACGAACTTGATACGCTTTGGCTTTTCCACTTCCGGCGTCCTGAAGATTGATCAAGGCGCAGCCGGGTTTTCGAAATATGTTATGACTTCCGTTTTGGCGCGAAGAATATCCAAGACGTTCCAACAGTTGGC
>CAZWMF010000205.1:0-7177 GCA_964634535.1 uncultured Opitutaceae bacterium
TGTCACCTGCGAGGTGACCTTCGTTATTTTTGTCATCGTCGCCAGCGTCCTGGCATACGCGACAATCAAGTTCAAGGCGCGCACCGAAGCCGACGAGCGCGCGGAAATTCCCCATCAAGGCCATGGCAATCCGCTGGTCGAAGTCGGCTTGATCGGCGGATCGGTCCTGGCGCTGGTCATCATCGCAATTCCGACCCTCCGGGGCATCTTGTACACCTACGACGTCCCGGTCGAAGACAAGGCCAATGCCTACGAGGTGACGGCCACGGGTTTTCAGTGGTGGTTCCGGTTCGAGTACCCGAGCGAGCAGATCGCCGGGGCGGGGCCGCTTACCACCGCCAACGAATTGGTCATCCCGGCCGGCCGGCCGATCCACATCAACCTCCGGTCCAATGACGTGATGCACAGCTTTTGGGTGCCGAAGCTGGCGGGCAAGGTGGATATGATCCCCAACCGCGGAAATTTCCTTTGGCTCGAGGCGGCCAAGCCGGGCTATTTCTGGGGCCAGTGCGCCGAATTCTGCGGCGATTCCCACGCCCTCATGCGTTTTCGCGTGATTGCCCTCAGTCCCCGCGACTTCGAGGATTGGCTCGATCAGCAGGAACAGCCGGCCCGGACCGTCACGGCGCCGGCGACGCCAAAGCCCCAGCTGGCCTCGCTGCCTCTCCGGTCGTTCGAGCAGAACGAATACGGTTTTTCCAATCCCGAGCTGGATGTTTCGCCCTTGGACGCCTGGCGAGCCAAGCAGTTTCCGGACAAGAATGAGGATGCCGCGCTGATCGCCGAGGGTCGGGCGCTCTTTAACCAGAAGACGTGCGCCACCTGCCATGCGATCCGCGGCCAGCAGGTCGGCGGCAGCGACATCTATCCCAATCTGACCCACGTCGGCGCCCGCACCACCATCGCGGGCGGGCTGCTGGAAAATAACCCCGAGCAAATGCGCCGCTGGATTCACAACCCGAGCTTGGTCAAACCGGGCAACAAGATGTGGGAGCTCGGCTACGTTAAGAACAACATCAGTCTGACGGCCGACGACGAAGTCGCGCTGGTCGCGTATCTCCAGAGCCTGAAGTGAACCCAACCGATTCCGACATGGCCGAAGCCCTCACCAAAACCGATTTTCTGGACAAAGACCCGCCGGCCGCAGCCAAGCCGTTCGTCCTCTGGCGACCCACCGCCAAGACCGGACTCATCGGCTGGCTGACCACGGTCGACCACAAGCGCATCGGATTTCTCTATGGGATTTCCGCGCTGTTCTTTTTCCTGGTCGGCGGCTTCGAAGCCCTGCTCATCCGCATCCAGCTGTTCCGGCCGAACAACGACTTTCTCACGGCCCCGCAGTACAACGAGATGTTCACGATGCACGCGACGACCATGATCTTCCTGGCGATCATGCCCTTGTCGGCCGCGTTCTTCAATTTCATCATGCCCTTGCAGATCGGGGCGCGCGACGTGGCGTTTCCCCGGCTCAACGCCTTTTCCTATTGGGTGTTTCTGGCCGGCGCCATCATCCTCAATCTCGGCTGGTTCCTGCCGCACAGCGGTCCGCCCAACGGCGGCTGGTTCGGTTACACCCCGCTGACGACCAAGGCGTACATCCCGGGACACTCGATCGACATGTGGGTGATGGGCCTGCAATTGCTCGGCGTCGCCTCGATCGCGGCGTCGCTCAACTTCATCGTCACCATCATCAATCTGCGCGCGCCGGGCATGACGATGATGCGCCTGCCGGTGTTCACCTGGATGACCCTGGTGACCGCCTTCCTGATCGTCCTGGCCTTTCCCGCGATCACGATCGCCCTGGTCGAACTCATGATGGACCGGCTTTTCGGCACCAATTTCTTCGAAGTGTCGAACGGCGGCATGCCGATCCTCTGGACCCACCTTTTCTGGGTGTTCGGCCATCCCGAGGTCTACATCCTGATTCTGCCCGCGATGGGCATCATCTCGGAGATTTTGCCGACCTTTTCGCGCAAGCCGCTCTTCGGCTATCCGATCGTTGTGTTCTCCGGCGCCTGCATCGGCTTTCTGGGCTTTGGCGTATGGAGTCACCACATGTTCACCACGGGCATGGGCACGATGGCGACGGTGGCCTTCTCCCTGACCACGATGGCGATCGCCGTGCCCACCGGCGTGAAGATTTTCAACTGGATCGGCACGATCTGGGGCGGTCACTTGAAGATGCGCACGCCGATGATGTTCGCCCTCGGCTTCATCTGGCTGTTCATGTTGGGCGGCTTCTCCGGCGTCATGCACGCGGCGGCGCCGGCAGATGCCCAGCAGCACAACAGCTACTTCGTGGTCGCCCATTTCCATTACGTGCTGATCGGCGGCTCGCTCTTCGCGCTCCTGGCCGGGATCCACTATTGGTTCCCCCTGATGTTCGGCCGCAAAGTCAGCGAATTCTGGGGCAAGCTGTCGTTTTGGATCATCTTCTGGGGATTCAATATCACCTTTTTCCCCATGCATTTCCTCGGCCTGGACGGCATGCCGCGGCGCACCTTCACCTACGATGCGAACATGGGCTGGAACGAGGGCAACCAGATCGCGACGGTGGGCGCGTTCATCCTCGGGGTCGGCATCGCCATCTATTTCATCGTCATGGTTTACACCTTCTATCGGGGCGAGCAGGTGGGGCGCGATCCCTGGGACGCCCGGACGCTCGAGTGGAGCCTGCCGATCCCGATTCCAGAATACAATTATCGCGTCATCCCGACGATTCACGCCCGCGACGCCTTTTGGTACGATAAGCACCATGCCGAAGAAGCCGAGAAGGAGCACAGCGCGGGCCTGAAAGCCGATGCGAGCCATGGCGGCATCCACATGCCCTTTCAGTCGATTTATCCGCTCGTCGCCGCGACCGGCATCCTGATCGGTTCGATCGGCGTGGCGGTCATCGACCCGGCGCCGGCCTGGGTCGTCATCGGGCCCAAGCTCGGGTTGAGCTTGTTTGGCTTGGTGATCTTCTTGATCGGCGTCTACCTGTGGGCGATCGAGGGCAACGACGGCTACCACGTCCATCCCGAAGGGGAGGATCATCACTCATGAGCGATACCGCCACGGCCGCCTTGGCCAACGCCCATCACGATCCGACGACGGCGACGGGCATCCCGAACAAAAAGCTCCTCATGTGGGCTTTTCTGGCTTCGGATTGCATGTTCTTCGGGTGCCTCATCTCGACTCACCTGATTTACCGGCTGCATCCGCCGCCCGGCGTCCCGCCGGCCCGGGAGGTGTTCAGCATCGAACTGACCTCTTTTTCCACCTTCATCCTCCTAATGTCCTCGCTCATGATGGCGCTCGCGGTCAACGCGATCCAGAAGGGCAATCTGCGGAGCATGCGGGCCTCGCTGCTGACCACCGCCTTTTTCGGCAGCATCTTTCTGGGCTGCCAAGTGTACGAGTTCAGCCACTTCGTCAGCGAAAAGCACCTGACCATCACCGGCAGCATTCTCGGGACGACCTTCTACACCCTGACGGGCACCCACGGTCTCCACGTGCTGATCGGGGTAATCTGGCTCGTGTCGATGTTGGTCTATTCATTCACTGGTCGGCTGACCCAGAAGGACGCGATCGACGTCGAAATGATGGGCTTGTATTGGCATTTCGTCGATATCGTCTGGATCGTCATCTTCACCGCCGTCTACCTTCTCGAATACGTCAAATGAGCGCGCCCGCAGTCACCCTACCGGCCCCGGCGCATGCGGCCGAGGACAACAAGTTCCAGATCTTCGTGCAGATCGCGATGATCCTCGCCGTGATCACCGGCCTCGAAATCATCACGGTCTATCTGCCGTTCGCCTCGTGGCTGCTCATCGTCGGACTGGTCGGGATGTCGGTCGTCAAGTTCCTGCTCGTCATCTTCATTTTCATGCATTTGCGGTGGGATAAGGCCTTCTGCACGATTTTGTTCTTCATCGGGCTGATCCTCGCCGGGGGCACGATGTGGGCCTTGCTCAAGCTCTTCGGATCGGCGAACAGCTTCCCGCTGTCGAGCCAGTAGGCGGCGATGCCGGATTGGGCCGCCTGGGATTGCGAGCCACTCCTGGTCGATTTGATCGTCCTGGCCGGCTGGTTCTACGCGATCGTCGCCGGACCGCTGCGCGCCCGCTTGGCTCCCGGTGAACCCTGGCCGCGCCGGGCCGCGGTGCGATTCTTCTCCGGGTTGGTTCTCTTCTATCTGACGGTCGGCGCTCCCTGGGAGCGGGTGGGTCGCGATTATCTGCTCAGCGCCGCGCTGATCGGCCACTTGGTCATCGTCTACGGCGTGGCCGGCCTATTGCTATCGGGACTGCCACCGTGGCTTGTCGACCTGCCGCTCGCCCGACGCCCGAGTGCGATCCGCTCGGCCCTGGTTCATCCGGTGGTCTGCGGGGCGCTCTTCGTCCTGGGTCTGACCGCATCGTACCTGCCGCGCGTCTACGAGTGGGCGCTCGCCACCGGCGAGCGCCGGGCTTTGCAGCACGTGGTCTTTCTGATCCTGGGATTGTTGTTCTGGCGTCCGATCCTCAGCCCGTCGCGGTTCCTGCCGCCGCTGCGCGTCGGACCGCGCCTGGCCTACCTTTTTGCGATCGAGGTGGCCCTGACCGGCGTTTTCTCGTTCATCCTGATGGCGGAGCATCCGATGTACCCGACCTACGTGGTGGCCCCCCGCCTGATCGCCGGCCTTTCGGCTGAGGACGATCAGATCCTGTCGGGCATTCTCTTGAGCGCCGTCAGTTCCCTCGTGCTGGTCGGCGCCCTCGGCTCGGCCTTTTTCGCCTGGGCCCGGCAGGCCCGGGCCAGCGCGTCGGGTTCCTGAGGGACGGGTCCGGCGAACCGCGGGCGACTGAGAGCGCATGCTGGGGAGAAAGGCGCCAGATTCGCCGGACGGAGCGTGCCAGGGCGGAGATGCCAAGGCCGAAGCCCGAGTCCCGACGAGATGGCCGCAATTGCGGCCCGAGCCCGAATTTTTATGAAGTTTAGCCAAGTCCCGCCCGAATCGCTCGGGCATACCAGGCCTTGGGCTCGTTTCGATGGGCTGGACAGACCACCAGCGGTCGCCCGCGGTCGCTTCTGCTCGCCCTTCGAGCGGTCTCTGGCCGTTTTTATGGAATATCCGGGCACCGTTCGCAACCGGATCCGTTAGCCGTCGTCGAGCCAACCGGGCCGGCGATCATCAAGTGTGATGAAGACCGTCGAACACGGCTCGGCGTATCCGGGGATTGCGCAAGCCGAGGCCGGCCCACACGACCGCGGCGAAGTAAACGGGGGTGAGGGTTTCGGCGAAGATGGGGTGGCCCACGCGCAGATTCGCGGCGACAGCTCCCCCCAAGTAACCGGTGAGGAGGATGGCTCCCAGGACGGCCGTGCGCGGTATGGCGTACAAGACGGTACTTGCGAGGAGAGCGATCGCCATACCGTCCAATGTGGCCGTGGGAAAGCCGAGTTCCACGGTGCCCGTCAGGACCGAAGGTGGCTTTGCGAACTTCATGGCGGCGTCCATGAGCATGAAGAGGATGGCCAGCGTGCTGAGGACGCGGCCGATCCAGAGCGATTTGTTCGAGGGATTAGCGGACATGGGAGGAGTGGGGTGGGCGGACGCGCGTGGCGAATATTGGCTCATGGCGCAATGATTTCAAGTCGACCCCCGGTCTAGCCCTATGGATTGAAGAGCTTGAGCAGGCCAAACACGAGGACGCCGGTGACCGACACGTAGAGCCAGATCGGCAGGGTGAAACGCGAGACCCGCCGGTGCATCGGCCGCCGGCCGGACAGCGCCAGGTAGAAACTCATGAGGATGAGCGGCAGGGCGATTCCCGATAGCGTGATGTGGCTGATCAGGATGAAAAAATAGACGGGACGTATCCAGCCGAGGGCGGTGAACCGGGTGTCGCCGTGGGCGTTGTGATAAATGATGTAACAGATCAGGAACAGGGTCGAACTCGCGAAGGCGGCCGACATGAAGCGGAAATGCCGGGGGAAGTCGCGACGGCGCGCCGCCCGCCAGCCGCCGATCAGGCAGAGGGTGCTCAGCGCATTGCAGCCGGCGTTGACCGCGGGCAACGCTCGAACCACGGGCGAGGTGATTCCGGCGGCCGGCTTGAGGAATACGAGCCAGACCAAAAACAGGAATGCGCCGGCGCTCGCGGCGAGAATGAGCGCCAGCGCCCGGGCCGGGCGCAGGCCGCCAAGCGCAAACTGCGGGATGCCGGCCGATTCAGCGGGAAGAGGATTCATGGTCAAAAGAACGCGATGCGGTCGGCGACCAGGGCGAGCAGCACGACGGGCAGGTAATAGATCGTCGCAAAGAATAGCCGGCCGGCGGCGGCGTCGCGCGTGGCGGGTCGCAGAAACTGGCCGGCGCGCACGAGCAGCGCCAGGCCGGCGAGCGCCGCCACCCCGCCATACCACCCCGTGTCGAGCCGCAGCGGCACCGGCAGAAGGCTCACCGCCACGAGCAGGAGGCAATTGACAAACGAGCGGGCGGCCACCCAGCGGCCCGACGGATCGACGACCGACGGCATGGGGAAATTCACGGCCGAATAGTCCCGCCGGTATGTCCAGGCGATCGCCATGAAGTGGGGGACCTGCCAGAAGAAAAGCACGCCGAAGAGAATCCAGCCGAGCGCGCTGACCCGGCCCTCGCCCGCCGCCCAGCCGATCAATGGGGGCAGGGCTCCGGCGATCGCGCCGATTTCCGTGGCCCAGCGGCTGCGCTTTTTGGCCGGCGTGTATAGCCCCAGATAGGCGAAGATCGTGAGCAGCGTGAACAGGGCGGACAGCGCGTTCACGAGCGCAAACAGGAGCATCAAGGCGGCCACGCAAAGGAGGGCGCCCAGGACGAACGCCGACCCGGTGGCGACCTTGCCCGCGGGAATCGGCCGATCGGCCGTGCGATGCATGCGCGCGTCGGTCTCGTGTTCCAGCCATTGGTTGAGGGCGGCCACGCCGGCGGCCGCCAGACAGGTGCCCAACAGCACGCAGCCCAGCAGCAGCGGATCGTGACCGGGCCGCCGGGCGGCGACGTAGCCCGCCAGGGCGGTTAGAACCGACAACAGGCTCAACCGCGGCTTGGTCAGCTCGAAGTAGTCGGCGAAGCGGGCGGGCGCCGGTTCGGCGGTGGCGGTGCCGGTCATCCTTCGATCACGTCCCGGTGGGCCAGGCAGGTCAGCCAAAAGGTGATGACGAGGACGAG
>CAZWMF010000206.1:0-7136 GCA_964634535.1 uncultured Opitutaceae bacterium
GATCCGGAGCTGCGCCGGGATCTCAATTTGCCCCTCATGACGCGGTTGGTGGTGGGGCCGCCGTGGCGCGCCGTGGGCGCGGCGGAGCGCAGTGCATTGGTCGAGGCGTTCAGCGACTACAGCATCGCGCTGTACGCCAGTCGGTTTAAGGACTATTCGGGCGAGCATTTCGTCGTCGATCCGGAGGTGACCCGACTCGACAGCGGCGACGTCATCGTGCACACGCGCCTGGTTTTGTCCGAGGGCGATCCCGTGCAGTTGGATTACCTCATGCGCGGCGGGCCCGGGGGATGGGGAATCATCGATGTTTTCTTGAGCGGTACGATCAGCGAATTGGCGACGCGCCGTTCGGAGTATTCGGCTACGCTGCGGGCGGGCGGGGCCCCGGCTTTGACCCAGCTCCTGCGGCAGAAGACGGCGCAGATCGGCGACTAGGAGCCGGAACCGGTGCGCGGGGAAGCCGGCTACGGTTTGGCCGGATCGGGATCGCCGGGGTCGGCGTACATGGACTCGGAGGGTGGGGGCGGCGGGCCGCCGTGGCGCAGCTCGGCGGCGCGATTTTGGCGGTAGTAGCTGCGAAACGAGGCGTAGTAGTCGATCGCCTCGCGTTGAATCTCATCGAGGGCGTCGAGGTTGCGCGACCGTTCGTCGATTCCGCCGGCGCCAGTTTGGGCTACGCTGAGCCCGGTCGGATAGTTGTTTCTGCGGGCGACATAGCGCAGCGGATTGGCAAAGATGTCCACGCCGGCGCCGACGACATCGCGCGGATTGGATGGTCCGACCACCGGCAGAATCAGATACGGTCCCTCGGAGCATCCCCATACGTGCAAGGTTTGGCCGAAGTCGCCGGTTTGCCGGGTCAAACCGCGCCGCGCGGCGACGTCGACGATGCCGACGATGCCAATCGTGCTATTGATCGCGAACCGTCCCGCGGTCGTGCCGGCGCGCTTGAATTCGCCCTGAAGCGAGTCGTTGGCAAAAACCAACGGCTCGTTGAGATTCTTGAGGAAATTTCGGATCCCGTCGCGTCCCGGCCGAGGAATGATCCGAACGTAGGTTTGGGCGATCGGTTTGATCAAGAGACGGTCGACGACTTGGTTGAAGGCGAACACCTTTCGATTGAGCGGCTCGAGGGGATCGTGGTTCGCTCGGAAGGCCGCGAGCGCGGCCGGGTCCTTCGGCGGGGTCGCGCATCCGGCCAACCCCAGCACCAGCGCAATCGAGACGAATGTCGGCGATTTCACGAAGCGGGCCGGCTGGCGGGCTCGGGCGGCGGTCCCAGCAGCGCGGGCAGGAAAAACACGGTGGCGGCCAGCGTATAAAACAAACCGAGACTGAGCAACTTGCCCATCTCGGCCATGCCCGGCGAGTTGGAGAGCGCCAGGCTGCCGAAGGCTGTTCCGGTGGTCAGCGCGCTAAAGATGACGCCACGGGCCGTGGGCGAGCGCAACAGGCCGGCTTCGCCGGCGCGCCAGCGCAGCACAAAGTAGATGTCGAAGGCGACGCCGATGCCCAAGAGGAGCGGCAGCGTCACGATGTTGGCGAAATTGAGCGGCAAGCCCAGGAGCACGCCGGTTCCGAGCGTGAGCAAACCGGCCAGGACGAGCGGCGACAAGACCATCGCCACGTCTCGCGCCCGGCGCAGCAAGGCGCCGAGGAGCGCGGTGATGGCCAGAATCGCCAATACGCCCGCTGTCCGGAACGCGCCGATGACCGTGTTGGCCGATTCCTGGATGTCGACCGGCATGCCGGTCGCCCCGGGGGCCAGGCGGCGGACGGCGGCGACAAAGCGCCGCAGAACGGTCGGATCGCGTGCGTCGCCCCGCGGGAATACTTGGATGCGAAATCGACCATCGAGGCCGACCCAGTCCCGTCTTACATCGGCTGGAATCGTGGCCAGCGAAACCGGTCCCGCCCGCAGGGCCAGGCGCAGGTCGGCGATGCGCCGGGCAGCTCCGGCCGCCAGTCCGGCCTGGAATGCCGGCAGGATGGCCGGTCCGTCCGCGACGCCGCGGCGGATCGCCGCCGCCCGGCGGCCGGCCGCCCGGCCGGCGACTCGGCCCACATCGGCCGCGCAGCGCGCGGCGGCCGCCAGGACTTCCCGATCGCTGGGGGACGGTTTAACCGTCGCGGGCGAAAGGGTCGGCGCCAGCAACTCGCGTGCATCGGCGAGGATGTCCAACTTGGCCGCCTGGTCTTCGGGTACGAAGCTGCCCAGCCAGACGGCCTGGCTGACGTCGGGCAGACGACCCAGCGCTTGCGCCAGGTCGGCCGCGGCGGGCGCCGACGGAGCGAGGACATCAAGCGTGTAGGGCGTGGTATCGGGGCTCTTCATGAGGTCGAAGAGCGTGCGCACCGATTCCGATTTCGGGTTTTCCAAGTTGATTGGATCGAAATCGAAGCGCAGCCCGGCCAGAGCCGCCGCGGCGGCGACGGCGGCGACGCCGGCTGCGGCGATGACGATCCGGCGACGCCGGACGAGAAAACGGTCCAGCGGCGCGCCCCAGGAGAATCCCTGGGCCTCGCGGAATCCGCCCGCGCGGAAAACGACCAGCAACGCGGGCAGGAGCGTCAGGTTGAGTCCCAAGGCGATCAGCATGCCCGCTCCGGCGATCAACCCGAGTTCCGAAACGCCGCGATAATCGGTGGGATAAAGCGACAGAAAACCGACGGCGGTTGCGGCGCCGGCGACGATCAGCGGCGCGCCCACGCCCGCACTCGTGCGTCGGAAGGCCGCGGCCGCGCCGTCGCCGCACTGGCGCTCGGCCGCGTAGCGGACGCTGAATTGTATGCCAAAGTCGATGGCGATGCCGATGAAGAGCGGGGCGAACGCCACGGAAATCGGGTTGAACGGGCCGACGGCCGCGACGGCGAAGCCGACGCAGCCGACGAGGCCCGTGGCCAGCGTCACCAGAATGGCGGCGGCGGTCCGCACCGAACGGACGGCCAGCCCCAGCCAGAACACGAGCAGGCCAATGGCCAACGCGGCGGCGAGGCCGGCGCCCTCCTTCAGCGCCGCCAGCTGGTCGTCCGACAAGGCCACCGGGCCGGTGACCCGCACGGTGACGCCGCGCGGGGCAATGAAGCCGGCCGCCCGGGCGGCCGCATGCACCGCATCGATCGCCCGCCGCCCGGGTTCGACTGCGCCAAAATTGAGGGCCGGCCGAGCCAGCACAAACCGGCGCAGTTCCCGGGGCAACGGCGGCCGGTCGCTCAAGAGGTTCTGCCAGGACAGGGGCGCATAGCCGCCCGCCAGCGCGGTTTCGAGCGCTTGGTCCACTGCCGCGAACGGCCGGTTGAGAACCGCCGGCGCGATTTCGCCATGGATCGCGCCCTGCGCAAACAGATCCAAGGCATCGAAGACGCCGCGGGTGCTGGGGTCGGCCGCCAGGGTCCCTAGCATCGGTTGCGCGGAAATCATCCCGTCGGCGAAGGCTTGAACGTCGGTGCGCGGCAAAAACAACAGACCGTTCTCGCGAAAGAACCGGCTGCCATCCGGTTGGCGAACCTCTTGAAATAAGGTGGGTTCGGCCGCGAGCTGATCTGCCAGCGCGGCCGCCGCATCCCCGGCCTGGTCGGGCGTCACGCCATCGACCACCACCGCGATGAGATCGTTGTTCTGAGGAAAATCCCGTTCCACTTCGGCCCCGGCCCGGCGCCAGGGGAGGTCGGGCGAAATGAGCTTGGTGGTGTCGGTGTCGATGCCGAGGTGGCGGTAGGCGCCGAGTCCGATCCCGGTCGCCGCCAGCAGCGCGAGAGTCGCCACGAGGGCCGCGTGGCGTCGGCTGCCCTCGACGAGGGCCATGACCATCGAGCTCAGTTTCGAATCCGCCGGCACGGTCGAAAGTCTTGAGGGACGGCGGTGGACACGTCGACGCCGATTTGACTTTTTACGTGGCGCAGCCTTCCTAAGGCCGTCATGATCCATCACTTCGTGCCGGTGTTGCGAAGAGTTGCAGGCATGGCCTTAGCCTCCGCGTTGGCGGCTTCGGCCCAGACGGTGTCCCCGGGGCCCGCCTCCGGTCCGGACGAGCCGCTGGTGCTATCCCAGGAGTTGGTCACCGGGTCGTATTTGCCCGACCGGCCCAATACGGCCACCCGGCCGGTCGACGTGGTCAGCTCCGATCAATTGATCGCCACCGGCGTCGAAACCGATCTGGCCGATTCGCTGCGCAAGGCGCTGCCCATGTTCACCGGCAATGGCAGCGTCGGTTTGGAGAACGCCGGCTCCGAGGCCTTTGTCACGCAGGGCGGGTCGTATCTGCAGATCCACAATCTGGCGACGCTCGTGCTGATCGACGGTCGCCGGGCGGCCTTCGATCCGGCGGAAGCCGCGCTCGGCTCGGAGTTCGTGGACCTGAACATGATACCGGCCTCCGCGATCGACCACGTCGAGGTCGTCACCGATGGCACCTCCGCGCTATACGGCTCGGACGCGGTCGGCGGCGTGATCAACGTGATCCTGAAATCCAATTTCAATGGTTGGCAGGCCGGCGTTCACTGGGGGGAAAGCAGCAACCCCGGCGGATACACCGAGCGTTCGGGCTACGTCTCCGGCGGCGTGAGCAACGCCACGACCTCGGTGATGCTTTCGGTGGAGGGCACGGAAACCAGCCCGATTTACATGAGCCAACGGCCGTATTCGAATCCGATCTACACGACGACCACCTATCCCGGCATCATCAGCGTGCAGCCCTATGCCGTGTCGATCGACCCGAACACCGGCCAGGAGACCGGCGTGCAGCCGGGCGCGCTGTCGTACTATCGGCTCAATCCCTCGCTCAATGCGCCGCCGGAAGGGCTGCAATACTCGATCGACCAACTCGTCCAGATGGGGGTCTACTCGCCGGTGAGCGCGCAGCAATTGCTCACCGGCTACAACGTGGCCAATCAGCAGACCCTGCTGTCGAGTTTCGATCGCCGCAGCCTGGTGGCGGATTTCGAGCACCACGTCTTCGGCGACCGGCTCGTGCTGTTCGGCGACCTGATGTACAGCCACGACCGCACGCAGTCCTCGGTGGCCGGCGAATCGCTGTCGCCCTATCTGTCGGCGCCGTTCACCGATCCCTTTGCCGCCGGCACCACCCCGCCGCCGTCGTACATCGCGTATGTTCCCTTCGAAACGCCGACCAGTCCGTTTTCCCCCGCCTGGCTCTATCAGCCGAATGCGCAGGGCTTTTCGGTCAACGTGGTCAACGCGAACGACCTGTTTTCCCAGTATCCCCAGCTCACGCAGGACCAATCGGAATTCTACCGCTTTTCCGGCGGACTGCGCGGCGAACTCGATTCGAATTATTCGTGGGAGCTCGGCACCGATCTCAATCGCTACCACCTGGGCTTCACCAGCCCCGGCCAGATCGACACGGCCAACCTGAATGCCGCGCTGGCCGCCGGCTCGCTCAACCCGTTTGCGTACAGCCAGGCGACCGGCGCGCTCCCCGGCAATGTCATTGGCACCAAATCCGACGACATGCTGAGCACGCTCTATTCGGTCGACGTGCTTTTCCGGGGCACGCCGCTCGAACTGCCCAACGGCAAGCTCAGTTTTGCGGTGGGGGCAAGCTACACGCGCGAAAGCCTGGCGGCCACGCCCGATGCCATCAGCCAGCCGATCGCCGCGGGCCTGTCGATCGCCGGCTGGCTCAACACCGAGTCTCTGTCGCCGTTCGATGCATCGCGCGACTTCTCGTCGGTCTACGGGGAGGTCAAGGCGCCGATCGTCGGACCCAAACAGGGCATCCCGGGAATCGACGACCTGACGCTCGATCTCGCCGGGCGCTTCGACGACTACAGTCTGGTCGGCCACTCCACGGTCCCGGAAGCCAGCCTGCATTACGCGCCATTCGACGATCGGTTCACCCTGCGGGTGTCGGCCGGCCGGTCGTTCGGAGCCCCGGAATTGGCCGAACTTTTCGGTCCGCCGATTTCCGGACCGATTCCGCCGTTCATGTACCAGGGCTATTACGGCAATGCGGCTTCGAGCGCGGGCTTCACCGGCTTCACCGGTCCCAATCCGGCGCTGCAGCCATTTCGGGCCAACACCTGGTCGACCGGCTTTGTGTTGGCGCCGCGCGAGGCCAAGGGATTTGACCTTTCCTTCGACTTCTTTGAGGCGACGGTGTCCGGCGCCATCGGCCATTTGAGCCAGCTCGACATCGTGCAAAGCGTCGAGTCGCTGGGGTCGTCCTCGCCCTTTGCGCAATATGTCCACGTCGGCGGCCCGAACGGTCCGGGGGTCACCGGGCCGGGCCAGCTCAGCACCGCCAATCCGACGTCCATTTTCATTCAGGTGCCGCTGATCAATTTGTCCTCGCAGGCGGACAAAGGCTTCGACACGACGCTCGACTACGCGGTGACGACCGCCTCGGCCGGACGCTTCAAGGTCAGTTCGACCGCCACCGTCTGGAACAGTTACCTCCTCCAGGAGATCCCGACCGAAAACTACTATCAGTACGCCGGCACCGCTTCGGGCGGCGCCAGCAGCAGCCAGGGAACGATCCCGCGCTGGCGGACCTATACGACGCTCGATTGGACATGGGGTGGAGTGGAAACCGAGATCGGGCACACCTATATTCCGTCGGTGGAGGATATCGGCTCGGGCGGGGCCAACGCCTCCGCCCCGATGCACGTGGGCGACTACCAGCAATACGACGTCAAGATCAGCTCGGATATGGGCGAGAACGGCGCGCACGGTTGGCTCGGACGGGTCAAGCTGGGCCTCGGCGTCAACAATGTGTTCAACCGGATGCCGCCCGTGGCGGCCAACGCGTTCCCCGCGACCAATGCGGACGTCGGCGACTACAATGGGCCGATCGGACGGATGTACTTCATAGACTTAGATTACCATTATTGACCGCGCGGCCGGGCGCATCGGCCGCACGCCCGGATTCGCCGGCCAAGATAATTGGTTGACGGGAGCCCGGGCCTGAGGCCTAATTTTCGTTTTTCCGCAAAGATATCGCCCGCCCAGTCATGTCCATCGAAATCAAGATCCGTAAGAACGAACCCATCGACCGCGCCCTGCGGCGGATGAAGAAGAAGCTCGACCGCGAGAATATCATCAAGGGCGTGCGCGCCAAGCGATACTACGAGAAGCCCTGTGAGCGTCGTCGTCGGAAGGAGAAGGTCCAGGCCTT
>CAZWMF010000207.1:0-7120 GCA_964634535.1 uncultured Opitutaceae bacterium
GCTCGGACTGCCACCGGAAGCATCGGAGGAACAGTTTCGGCGAATGGCCTTCAATATCGTGGCCCGGAATCAAGACGATCACGTCAAGAACATCGCGTTCCTCATGGACAAAGCGGGGACGTGGTCGCTCGCGCCGGCTTTCGACCTCAGCTATAGCTTCAATCCGGATGGTTCGTGGACGGCTACGCACCAGATGACCCTCAACGGGAAGCGAGATGGCTTCGCGCTGGAGGATTTCCGGGCCGGTGCGAAGACGGCGCTCCTCAAGCGGGGCCGGGCGGAGACCATCGTCGGCGAAGTAATTGCCGCGGTGCGGCGGTGGCCGGAGTACGCCGACCGGGCACGGCTCGACGGCGAACTGGCGGCGAAGGTGGGAAGTTGCCATCGGCTGGGCCTCCTTGAATGATAGGACGGTTCGCGTGGCGTGATTGGCGAGCCTTTCGCTTGGCGAAAGGTTTTTGAGAAAACTTTGGGATGCTTCGGTTACTCTTCGGCGAAGCTTGGGCGGGAGTTTGGCGGACGGCCCGCCTTCGCTGCGCTACGGCGCGGCAAACCTTTCGCTTTGCGAAAGGTTTGGTGAGGGAGGGACTCGAACCCCCGACCTTGGGCGTGTAAAACCCCTGCTCTAACCACTGAGCTACCCCACCGTCGGCTGAAAACTATGCGGGCGCGAGCGTCGACTTGGCCCGCAAGAGGCCGTCCTTGATCATCAGCTCCGCGTTCTGGATGGCATTCAACGAGGCGCCCTTCCAGAGGTTGTCGCCGCTCACCCACAGGGACAGGGCGTTGTCGAGCGCGGTGTCGATGCGGATCCGGCCGACGCCGCACTTCACCTTGGACGAAAAGTCGAGGGGCGTCGGGTAGAGTTGGTGGGCGGGATCGTCGACCAATTGCGCGCCCGGGAAGGCCGCCACGGCCGCCCGCGCCTCGTCCACGCTCACCGGCCGTTCGAACTCCGCGGTGATGGCGACCGAATGGGCGCGCATGACGGGGACCCGCACGCAGGTGACCGATACGCGCAGATCGGGCAGACCCATGATCTTCCGGCTCTCCTGCATCATCTTGGTCTCCTCGCCGGTGTAGCCGTTGGCGCCAAACGTGTCGACCTGGGGAATCAGGTTGAAGGCAATCTGGTACGGATAGAACTTTCGTTCGATGGGCGCGCCGCTCGCATAGGCCCGGACCTGGGCATCCAGTTCGACCAAGCCCTGGGCCCCGCTGCCCGACACCGACTGGTAGGTCGAGGCCACGTAGCGCTTGAGCCCGAAGCGCCGGTGCAGGGGATATAGCCCCATCAAGGCGACGGCGGTCGAACAGTTTGGATTGGCGATGATCCCGTGGTGGGCGCGCAGCCCTTCCGGATTGATTTCCGGAATGACCAGGGGCACGCCCGGATCGAGCCGGTAGGCGGAACTCTTGTCGATGACCAGGCAGCCGGCCTTGATCGCATCGCCGGACAACGCCCGGGTGACGGTGCCGCCGGCCGCGAAAAACGCCAGGTCCAGATCGGCGAAAATCCCCGGACGGGCCTCTTCGATGCGATAGGTGCGGCCGTCGCAAGTAACGGTTTTGCCGACCGAACGCGGTGAGGCGAACAACCGCAACTGGGCCATCGGAAAATGGCGCTCGTGCAGAAGCCGCAGCAGTTCTTGACCGGCGGCACCTGTGGCGCCGACGATACCGACCGTGAAGGAGGGAGTGCCGCTCATAGATTGGGAGTCGCTGAATAAACGGGCTTCGGGCTTGGGTATCAAGCCCGCAGACCGGCTGTTGCTCGTCCGGATCGGCGCGTCCACCCTGCAATTCTACGAGGGCAAGATCTTGAGGAAGAGTTACTTGATTTCGACGTCCAAGCGGCCGCCCTCGAACGTCAAGCACTCGCTCGGCACGCCGCGCGGCCTCCACGAAATCGCCGAACGGATCGGCGCCGGGCAGCCGCCGGGCATGGTTTTTAAGTCCCGGGTCCCGACGGGGATGCATTTTTCTGAAATGGCGGGCGAACAGGAGGCGAACCTGGTCACGAGCCGCATTCTCTGGCTGCGGGGCCTGGAACCGGGGGTGAACCGCGATGGGGAGGTGGATACCCAGGCCCGCTATATCTATATCCACGGATCGAACCACGACGATCGCATCGGACAGCCGATCAGCGCGGGCTGCGTGCTGATGCGCAATGCGGATATCGTGGAGCTCTTCGAGCGGGTGCGCACCGGCGACTGGGTTTGGATCGTCGACGCATGATCGGACTCAACGAAGGCGGCGGCGCCGCCGATTTATCCGAACGACTGACCGAGCTGACCGCCGCCACGTTCGCCGAAGGGGGATGGCTGGAGCGGCACTTGAACCTGGAGCATCGCCCCCAACAGGCGGCGATGGCGCGCGCGGTGGCGGCGGCCTTTCGCGACGACGAACCTTTGCTTTTTGAGGCCGGGACCGGCGTGGGCAAGTCCCTGGCCTATCTGATCCCGGGCATCCTCCACGCGGTGGATTCGGGCCGGCCGTGCGTGGTTTCGACCCACACGATTTCCCTGCAGGAGCAGATCGAACAGCAGGATCTGCCCGGCTGCCGGCGGCTCTTTGCCGCCGCGGGCGAACTGGCGGCGTATGCCGAATTCAAGTCGGCCGTTCTGGTGGGCAAGGCCAATTATCTCTGCACGACGCGGCTCGCGCAGGCGCTGGCCGAAAAGGCGACGCTCTTTAGCGACGGCGACTATGCCGAGCTCCAGCGCATCGCCGATTGGGCGGAGCGCTCCGCGACGGGCATTCGCCACGAATTGCAGCCGGCGCCGGTCCCCGAAATCTGGGATCAGGTCAATGCCGACGGCGCCGCCTGCTCGCGGCGCAATTGCGACTGCGAACGCTGCTTTTACCAGCGGGCCCGCACCCGCCTCCGGGCGGCGAATGTCATCGTGGTCAATCACGCGCTGCTCTTTGCCCTGATCGCCGCGGGCGGCGCCCGGGCGGAAGGCGCCGGGGCCGAGGGACGCGGCGTGCTTTTCCCGGACGACTTCGTCGTCCTCGACGAAGCCCACACCGTCCCCGAAGTCGCCACCACGCATTTTGGGATTTCCCTCGGCAGCTACGGGGTCGACCGGGCGCTCAAGGCCTTGTACAACCCGCGGACGCGACGCGGGCTGCTCGTGAAGCGCGGGGGCGCCGACGCGGCGGCGGCGGTCGCCGAGGCGCTGGATGCGGCCCGCCGATTCTTTGCCGCGATCGAGACGGCGCTCCTGGTCCCCCGCCCGCTCACGCGCCTGCGGACGGCCGGACCGACGGCGCCGCTTCTGGATGAGCCGCTCGACCGCCTGCACCGGTTGGTCCTCCAGGGAGCGGATCGCCTGGAGGACGGTCGGGAGCGGGACGAGTGGCTCGACCAAGCGGGCCGGCTCAAGGCGATCCAGGCCGGCTGCACCGAATGGCTCAATTTGGCTGATGCGGGCCAGGTGTACTGGGCCGAGCGCACCGGTCGGAAGCAGAACGTGATCAGCCTGCGCAGCGCGCCGATCGACGTCGCCCCGGAGCTGCGCCGGCATCTGTTCGGCCGCAACGTCAGCGTCGTCTGCACGAGCGCCACGCTCGCCCTCGCCGACGAAATGGGCCCGTTTGCCGGCCGCGTCGGAGCGGACCGGGCCCGTACCGTCATCGTTCATTCGCCCTTCGACTACGAGCGCTGCATGCGGGTCTTCGTTGCGGCCGACGTGCCCCTCCCGGCGGCCGAGGACGCCCGGCTGTCCCTCGATGCGGTGGCCGACTACGTGCGTTACTGCTGCCTGCGCGTAACGGGCGGCAGCCTGGTCCTGTTTACGAGCTTTGGCGACTTGCGGGCCGTGGCCGCCGCGGTGGAACCGGACCTGGCCCGGGCCGGCCGGCCCCTCCTGCTCCAGGGCGAGGCGATGTCGCGCACGGAATTGGCCCAGAGCATGCGCCGCCTGGGCAACGCGGTGCTCTTTGGCACCGACAGCTTCTGGACGGGCGTCGACGTGCCCGGCCGGGCGCTTTCGCAAGTGATCATCACCCGCCTACCCTTCGATCCACCGGATCACCCGGTGGCCGAGGCGCGGGCCGAACAGATCCGGGATGCCGGGGGCAATCCCTTCGCCGAACTCATGCTGCCGGATGCCTTGATCAAGTTCCGTCAGGGCGTCGGCCGGCTGATTCGCGCCCAGGCCGATCGGGGCGTGATCACGATCCTCGACGCGCGGGTTCTCGCCAAGAGCTACGGCCGGCTCTTTCTCGGCAGTCTGCCGCAGAAGGAATACGTGCGGATGAGCCGGGCCGACCGGGAGGAAAAATTTCAGCCGGATGTGTGAGCGGGTTTGCCAACGGCCCCGCAATCCGTGATGCTGCGCCTCCTCTTATGAGTGAAACTCCTGCTCCCGTCGAATACGCCCTGATCAAGACCTCCTATGGCGATATGAAAATCGCGTTCTGGCCCGAGGTTGCGCCCAAGACCGTCGAGAATTTCAAGAAACTCGCCCGCGCCGGTTTCTACGACGGCACCGCCTTCCATCGGGTCATCAAGGGCTTCATGATCCAGGGCGGCTGCCCGAACACCAAGGCCGGGGCCAAGGGCGTGCCCGGCACCGGCGGACCCGGCTACCAGGTCAAGGCCGAGTTCAGCACCCGCTCCCACGTGCGCGGGGTGATTTCCATGGCCCGCAGTTCCCATCCCGATTCGGCGGGCAGCCAGTTCTTTGTCTGCCACGGGGACGCCAAGTTCCTCGATCGGCAATACACCGCCTTTGGCCAGCTGGAGTCGGGTGACGACGTGCTCGAAAAGATCGCCGGCGTGCCGACCAAGGCCGGCGGCGGCGAGAAGAGTACGCCGATCGAGCGGGTCGAAATTCAGAGCGTGGCGATCGTCGCGGCCTGACGGTCCACCGTCGGTCAACCGGTCCGCCGCAGGTCAATCCGGTCCATCGCCGGTTGAATTTCCGGGCCGGCCATGAAGCATTGCCAGGGCCGGCCCGTGCGAAGGTTCTCGGCGGACAGCAACGCGATGCCCAGGCCGAGTCCGGTTGCGTCGGGCGAAACCCAGCCCGTGCCCGGATTGAACGCGTCGGTGAATCCGTACCGGCCATAGATCGACTGACCGTAGCGCGCCCGCATGGCCCGCAGCGCGGGCAGGCAAATCTCGGGCGCGAACATCAGCGAGCCGGCCGCCGCCGCCGGCACCACCGTCCCGTCGATCCGGGGATCGACCGGCGGGCCGCCCCAATCCGTGTAGCCCGCGCTGCTGCGGGAGGGCGTGATGCCCCACACCTCGTCCGAATACCCCGGAAAGCGGCCAGCCAGGTCCAGGCAAAAGCGCCGGTGGGCGTGCGTGGCGATGATCGAATTGACGAACCAATTGACGTGGGAGGCGCGGCCGTCCCGCCGTCCCCGGAAGTCCATGAAGGCATGCGAGTATTGGTAGGTGAACAGCGGAGCCGTGCCCACGTAGCGGTAGCCGGCGTAGCGATTGGGGGTGCGCTTCCAGGCGTACCAGGCTTCGGCCGCGATCGGATGGGCGGGCGAAGCGATCGCCAAGAGGTACAGAAGGCTCGCCTCGCTGTACTCGTCCCAACGGTAGGGCAGGAATCCGGATTCGGGCGTCCAGCCATGGCGCAGGAGCAGCGTCGCCGGATCCCGCATCCACGGGAAGTCGACCCGCTGATAGATCTGGTTGGCCAAGCCGACGATCTCCCGGTCGGCTGCGAAATAGCCGCGGGCGCTGAGCACCCCGGCCAGGAGGAAGGCGGTGTCAATCGAGGAAACCTCGCTCAATTCGGGGCTGCCCAGAATCGCGCCCGAGCGTTCGCCGGTGTGTCCGTCCATCCAATGGTAATACCAACCGTGCTCGTGTGGGGCGCGCTCGGCCAGGAACCGCAGCGCGGTCCGGACCCGGCGGCCGGCTTCGGTCCGATCGATCCAGCCCCGGTCGACTCCAATCCCCAGGGCCGCCAAGCCGAAGCCGGTTGCCGCCGCGCTGGCGGCCGGCCGCATGTCGAGAGAATAGGCCCCTTCCCCGGTGATCCCGCGATCCGGGACCAATCCGGTCGAGCCGTCGGAATTCTCGCGGAAGAAGTCGAAGCTGCGCCGTTCGAGGTCGTCGAGGAAGGCTTCGTCGGATTCCGCCGGCTGGATCAGCCGGGAGAGCACGACCTTCACCGCCAGGCACGCGAGCGCGGAGGCCGAGAGCGCGATGAACTTGCGCCGATCCATGGCCCCGCGGGGCCGACCGAGCCGGAGCGGGCGGCCGTCCTCGCCCAGGGGGCGGACGACGCGCTTAAGCGGGCGGGCTTTGAGGCTGGTCAGGCGCACGGTGCAATCTCCTTTGCCAGCCCGCGGGTTCTTCGGAGACCGACCAAATCGATCAAAAAGGCGGTGCGATCCCGGGTGGCGAGCCGGGCCCCAGGCGGAGCTGTCGGACTCGGGTCCCCGACGATTTTGAGATTTGCCCAATCTTTGTCATACGCGCGACCTGGCTAACCGTGTTTTCGGCACATCCGATAATGGAATTAACGGATAAATCGACGGAACGCGCAAAATTTGCCCGTGCCTCGGGGCGCTCGTGCTCGGGAGAAGCCGCCAGATTCGCCAGCGCGGAGGAGGGTGAGGCCGAAGGCCGAGTCCCGGAGGGATGGCCGCATTTGCGGCCACAATTTGCGATGGATGCGCGCTAGGCGTAATGACGGCCAAATGTGCCGTCGGCCTCGGATTCTTTCTGCAAGTCGGAATCGGCCTGGGGGTTGGATTCCTCCCGTAACTCAGGCTCGGCTGGCGTCTCGGACTCGCCTTGGGACTCCGCCTCGGAATCGAGATCTTCTTCGGTATCGATCGCCGTATCGAACGATTTGGCGCGCCGCCGCCGGATGGCCTCCTGGTCCCGTTCCGACTGGGTAACGGATTTCAGCCGCTCCAAATACTGCTGATACTCGGACGCGGCATCATTGTATCCGTTGATGTTGTGAACATGGGACATAATGACTCCACTGAATGGGTTATCGGCACAAACGGTGCGAAAATAAACCAAATCTTCCGTAAAGTTTCCGGTCGAGAGGTCGACGCCGGCGCAGTCGGCAATCCACTTACTCGAGTAAGATCGATAGTTCTTACGACGGTGTACTGCCCGCCGCCCGAT
>CAZWMF010000208.1:0-7071 GCA_964634535.1 uncultured Opitutaceae bacterium
CCAGCCAAGTCCGCCGCCGCGGCGGGAGCGGCACCGCCCGGGCGCGGCGCCGGCCGCCGGGCCCGTCGACCGCGTAGCTCGCCTCGGCCCGCAGGGCGGCCTCCCGGCGCACCGGCCCGACGTAATCGTCCACCGGATACCCAACCGCCAGCAGGCTGAGATAGGGTTGCAGGCGCATCCGCAGCCGCCCGGCCGGGGTGCGCCGGATCTGCGCGGCCGACAGCGGCCGGCCGGCCGGCCCGTCGAAGGCGACGGTCTGGGCCCATTCGAAGCGGGCCACGGCCACGGCCAGGGCCGTGCGCGGGGCGGTCCACCGGGGCCGGGCCCGCAGGAACGCGGGCAGGCGCGAACACAAATCCCGCAGCGTGAACGAGCGCGACGGACAGTTCGCCAGGTAGGCGCGGATCATCCGCTCGAAGCGCGCCTCGCCCAACAGCCCGCGCAAGCCCGGGCAATCATCCGTGGCCGCCCCGATCAGCCGGTACCAGTACATCCGTTGATAGATATGCAACCGCTCAACGGCGGTCAGCCGGTCGTTGGGCTTGATGAATTCCGCGGCCACCTCGGCGGTGGTTCGCCCGTCGATCCAGTCGACCGGGACGGAGTCGCCCGGCCCGAGCGGCCGGACCAGCGCATGGGTCATCAGGCGCTGCAGCCGCCGCAGGTCGGCCGTCGATTTCAAGGCGCGCGGAGCGTGGCGCGGAGGCGGCCGCAGGCTCATCGCGCCGCCTGGGTTGCGCCGTCGATAAACTCGTTGGCCTTCAGGGCCTCGTGGTGCACCTCGTCGAACGACGGAATCCGGTCGTCCCACTCGAGGAGCGTGGCCGTCACGCCGCATCGGCGGGTGGCGTGGGCGTAAAGCTTCCACACCGGGTCGAGCACCGGATGGTCGTGGGTGTCCAGGATGTATTTCTCGAATTTGGTGTGCCCGGCGATGTGCATCTGGCCCACGCGCTCGGGCGGCACCCCGTTTACGTAGGCGTAGGGGTCGAAGCCGTGGTTGCGCGAGGACACGTAAATGTTGTTCACGTCGAGGAGGATGCCGCAGTCGGCCTGCTCGACCACCTCGGTCAGAAACTCCCATTCGGTCATTTCCGAAACATGGTATTCGGTGTAACTGCTCACATTCTCGACGCAGATCGGCACCTCCAGGAAATCCCGGATCTGGCGAATCTTCTGCGCCGTCCGTCTGGCCGCCGCGAACGTGTAAGGCATCGGCAGGAGGTCGTGGGTATAGGTGCCGTCGACGCTGCCCCAGCAGAGATGGTCGGACAGCCACGGTGTGCCCGTGCGCTTGACCAGATTCTTCAATCGCCGCAGGTGCGCGCGATCGGGCTTGTCGGCCGATCCGAAGTACATCGAAACCCCGTGCTGGACCACGCGGTACTGTTCGAGGATCTGGTCGAGCACCTGCAAGGGCCGGCCGCCGTCGACCATGAAATTTTCCGAGATAATCTCAAACCAATCGACCACCGGCTGCTTTTCCAGGATGTGGGCGTAGTGGGGCACCCGCAGGCCGATGCCTATGCCGTAGTCGGTGAAGGCGTTAAAGCGGTTCTTGGGCATGGTGGTTCTTTGGCGAATCGGGATCCGGACGCCGCCGGGTTCGGTCGGACGGGCGCGAAGCGACCAGGCCGTCAAGCCTCGCCCGGGTCACCCGCGTTCGCTCTCGCTCGAATCCGCGGCCGGGGTCGACCCGGCCGCGGGAAACGAAGGGCCGCGGTGGGTGGCCAGACCCGCGTCGGGTCCGGCCGCCTTCGGTCACCGCCTCCGGATTACTTGCTGGCGCAGCCGCCCTTGCCCTTGCAGGAGTTCTTGCCGGCGCAGCCGTTGTCGCCCGCGCTGCAGTTGCCCTTGCCTTTACATGAGTTCTGGCCTTTGCAGCCATGCTTGTCGGTCGAGGTCTGGCCCGACTGATCCGAGGAACCGGCGGCGGAAGCCGCAGTGGACCCGGACGACGAGGAGGCATCCTGCGCCAAGGCGCGAACGGCGAGGGCACCGGAGTAGAGACCGGCCATGGCGGCGGCGGTCATGACGAAACGTTGCGATTTATTCATGTGCTGTGGTGGTGACTGTGTTTTGGGTTGCTCTGACGGGAATGAGAGACCTTCGCACCGGGTTTATTCCCGGACCGTGTTCACATAGACCGCATGGGGATCGTTCGCGTTCGATAAGTTCAGCGAGTAGCTGTTGACATTGTAATAACGCACCTTGCCCGCCACGGAAATGCGGGCCTGCAGGATCAGGCCGATGCGCAACTGTTCGTCCGTGGCGTAATAAGGCACGCGAAAGGGGATCGAGGAACCGCTCACATCCCGGATTGTCTGCTGCCCGAGGAGCTTGGGCGGCAGGTTGCCCGGGGCGACGGCCGCGGAGGGCTCGCCCAGCACGGCGGTCGGCGAACGGTAGGTGGTCTGGGCGGCATCCTCCACCCGGACGGCGACGACGGCGCCGTCGGGCAGCGGTCCGGCGTCGCCCAGTTCGACCGTACCGACCACCACCCGGTTCGGGTCGCCCTCCCCTTGGGTGTCGAGCTGCACATTAGCGCATCCGGCGGCCGCGAGGGCCAACCCGGCGAGAATCCAGGTCGCTTTCATGCGTTTCCTTCTGCGCAAGGCTCCGACCGAAGGCGAGCCCAGATCACGCCGGGGAAATCGTCCGCGAATATTTCTGCAGTCCGTCGGCCAGTTCGCCCAGTCCGACCGGCTTGACCAAGTAATCGTTCGCCCCGGCGCTCAGCACGCGTTCGCGCTGCTCGCCGCGGGCGTCGGCCGTCAAAACGGTGATCCACACGCCGCGCGCCGCCTCGCCGGCCGCGCCGGCGCGGATCCGCTCGATGGCGCCCAACCCGTCCAATTCGGGCATGTGCAGATCCATCAGCACGAGGTCGTAGGGGACAGCGGCATTGCGCAGCACATCCAGCCCCATGCGCCCGTTGACGGCGACTTCGGACAGGCAGCCAAGATTGGTGAGCAAGCGCTGCACCAAGCGCTGGTTGACGAAATTGTCCTCGACCACGAGCACCCGGAAACCGAACTGCCGCGACTTGCGCAAATCGGCCGCGTCGGCCGGCACGCCGGCGAGCGTGCGGCGGAGCGCCTCGTGCCGCAGCGGCTTGTTCAGGATGTTCCCGAAATGGCGGCGCAAGCCCGCCCGGACTTCGTTTTCCGTCGTGACCGCCACCACGGCGAAGGCTTTCGCCAGGGTCCACGGCAGTTCGCCGGCGGGCTGCTCGGCCACCTCGCGCGCAGCGGCTTCGCCCAACTCGACCACGGCCACGTCGGCCGCGACGTCGGCCAATGCCCCGAAGTCGTCCACCGTCGTCAAGGCGGCCCCCCAAGATTGCACCAACCGGGTGAATTCATCGCGGAACGGACCGGGCGGGGCCGCCAGCGCCACCCGCATGCCCGCCACCCGGGGCGGCTCGTGGTCGGCCCGGGTGTCCGGCAGGGCCAGGACCGGCACATTGAACCAAAAGACCGATCCGCGCCCCGGCCCGCTCTCCATATCGATTTCGCCGCCCATCAGCTGGACCAGGTTGCGGGAGATCGCCAGCCCAAGACCGGATCCGCCGTGCCGGCGCGTGGTGGTTTCGTCCACCTGGCTGAATGGCCGGAAGAGGAGCTTGCGATGCTCGGGCGCGATCCCGATGCCGGTGTCGCGCACTTGGAACGCCAGGCGCCATTGGCCTTCGACGATGAGCTCGGCCTTGACCGTCAGTTCCACCAGTCCGCTCGCCGTAAACTTGACCGCATTGCCCAGCAGGTTCGACAGCACCTGGCGCAGCCGAGCGTCGTCGATGAGGATCGTCTCGGGCACGTTGTCGTCGATCCAATGCAACAGTTCGAGCGATTTGCGGGCGGCCGCCACCGCGAACAATTCGAGCGTTTCCTCCACCACGATCCGCACGCTGGTGGGCTGGGCCTCCAGCCGCAGGCTGCCGCCCTCGATCTTCGCGAAATCGAGGATGTCCCCCGTCAGCTGGATGAGCGACTCGGCGCTCGTCCGAATCGTGTTCACATATTCGCGGGCCTCGGGGGCCAAATCCGTCTCGGCCAGCAGGCTCGTGAAGCCGACGATGCCGTTGAGCGGCGTGCGCACCTCGTGGCTCATGGTCGCGAAAAACCGGCTTTTGGCCCGATCGCCGGCCTCGGCGCGCTCCAGCGCCGAGCGCAGCGTATCCTCGTTGCGCTTGAGCTCGGTCAAATCCTGAAACACGGCGACAAACGAAAGGAGCCGGTTTTCCGCGTTCTTCACGGGGCTGATGTGGCCCTGCACCGCATACAGTTCCCCGTTCTTGCGCCGGTTGAACCATTCGCCGCGCCAGGGCAGTCCGGCGCGAACCGTTGCCGTCATCTCCGCCAGCACTTCGGGCGGGGTGTCCGGCTTCTGGAAGTATCGCCAGGGACGACCGATCAGTTCCCGACGGGTATAACCCAGTTGCTGGCAAACCGCCGCATTGGCGTACTCGACGCGGTCGTTCAGGTTGACGATCATCACCGCCGATTGGCTCTGTTCGACCGCCGCGCACAGGTTGCGGAGGGCCTCGCCCTGCTCGATCTCGTGCTGCCGGATGCGATATAGCCCGAAGGGCAGGCCCAGCACCATCCAGACGCCCAGGGCACCGGGCACCGCCCCCGACCACCAGACTCGGCTCCAGTCGGAACAGAGCGATTCGACGCCGAGAATGACTTCGTCGCGGCCGGAGCCCGCACCCACCACCGGCGCAAAGGCCAGGACCAGCGCGCCGGTGCGGCCGGCCAGCGGGGGCGAGGCGGCGGCGATCCCGGTGCGCAAGGTTTCCTGCAGGGCGAACACGGCGCGACTGTCCCTGAGCAGATCGCCCGGGTGCTGGGAACTGCCGGCCGATTCAGCGTGGGCGTCGGCCAGAAAGACGGTCCAACTGGTCGCCGGGTCGCCGCGCACGAGATACAGCGACTGAATCTGCGGGTCGGCCGCGCTCAAACGCGCCAGGCGAAGTTTCAGGGCCCGGTAGGCGGGCAGGGCGGCGTCTTCGGCGACGCCCCGGATCCTGTCCACGTCCGCCGGCGCCACCGCGGAAGCGCATCGCCGGGCCACATCGATCCGCGCTTCTACGATCTGACGCTGTTCCAAATAGCCTCCCCAGAACGCGAAGGCGAGGCTCACGCCGCCGATGGCGAGCCAGATCCAAAGCGGACGCGACGGTCGAAGGCGGATTCTCATCGATCAGCGTGGAGGACCGCCATCCAACGGCCGGCAGGGGGCCCAACGCAACGACCAACCGAGGCGGACATACACCCAGGGCGGGCGGGCGCCGTGGGACGGCCGATCCTGCCGATTCCCAAAGGGTTGGCGCACGCCGTCCACCGGGGTGCCGGCGGCGTCCGCGTCGGCCGCCGAGGCGGCCATTGGCCTGAAGGTCGCAGCGCTATGCCGCCCAATCTGCGGAACCGGGTTCGATTAAGTCAATGAATTCAGCGGGCTCGTCCGGCCCATGGATCGACGCATCATGGGACGTCGTAGACCTCCACCAGGCCGATGCCGGTCGTGCCGCCCACCCCGGTCACCTGGGCCGTGTAGGCTCCGGGCGGGAGGGTCACCACCATGGCACAATCGGCGGAATTGGGCGCCAGGCTGAAGGCATACAGGCTGTTCATGACGGTGGTGGTGGCCGCCTGGACACCGGCGGCGACGGTCGATGCGCCCACGGCCGGGGCCGTGCTCCAGCCCGTGTTGGTGGCGATGACGGCGCCCGTGCTGTCGTAGAGCGTGAGCTGCGGAGCGGCCAGAACTCCCGGCACGTTGAAGGGCGCCTGGCCCAAGGTCGGGCCGATGCCGCGGATCAGAACCGTTTCCGAGCCCGTGCCCGAGATGACGAAGCCGGCGACCAGGACGCCGGAGCCGGTGTTCACGAAGGCGCGGGCCGAGAGATTGATCAGGTGCGCGGTCGGCGTGCCCGTGTCGGCGTCGTAGAGTTCGGCCAGGGCGACGCCGGTCGTGTTGCCGACGCCGCTGATCTCGGCCGTGTAAGCGGCCGACGGCAGACCCGCGACCATCGCGCTGTCGGCCGAGCCCGTGGGCAGATTGAAGGCGTAGACTTGGTTGAACACGTTCGTCGTCGCCGCATTGATCGCCGCGGCGACGCTCGAGGTTCCCATCACCGACCCGTTGCCCCAGCCCGTGTTGGTCGCGATGACGGTCGAGGTGTTGTCAAAGAGCGACAGGAGCGGATGCGCCAGGACGCCGGTGACGCTGAAATTGGCGAGGGTCGGTCCGTCGCCCCGCACGAGGACCGACTTCGTGCCGGTGCCGCCGACCACGAAGCCGGCGACCAGCACCTGGGAGCCGGTGCCGACGTAGGAACGCGAGGACAAGTTGATCAGATGCGAGGAGACATTGACCGTCACGGTCGCCGCGTTGGACGTGACGGACCCGTTCGAATTCGTGACGACCACCGTGTAGGCGCCGGCCTGGGTCGTGCCGATGTTCGGAATGACGAGCGAACTCGCGGTGGCGTTGGCCAAGCTCGCGCCGTTGAATTGCCACTGGTAGGTCGGCGTGGGCGTGGCGGTGGCCACAACGCTCATGGTGACCGTGGCCCCGGCCGTCACCGTCTGGCTGGCCGGCTGGGTGTTGATCACCGGCGTGCCGGCGGCCAGGCTGGCGATCGTGCCGACCGCCGCGGTTTGCGGATTCACCGGCTGCACCACCCCGGTATTGCTGGTCGCGACGACGTAGAATGAGTAATGGGCGCCGGACGTGCCGTTGTAGATGCCGGACGTCGCGGTCGTGTTGGTGAGCCAGGGCGTGAAGGTCTGCCCGCCATCGCTCGAAACGTAGACGGTATAGCCCGCGATGCCGCTGCCGGCGTCGCTGCCCGACCACGAAACCGTGAAGCTGGGGGCCACCGCTGCGGGCAGCGGATTGATCTGGGCCACCGGCGTGCTCGCGTCGATGGTCACGATCGCCTCCTTCGTCGGATCGATGCCCAGGGATGGATCCGAATCGCTTTGCTGGTCGGTGGCGATCGTCTCGCCGGAATCAAACGTGATGTCCGCCACGTTCGGGATCGCCGTGCCGGTCGCAACA